>NZ_JAPFCE010000150.1:0-1312 GCF_026240895.1 Pseudomonas sp. DCB_AW | reverse complement strand
CCCATCGCAGGCAAGCCAGCTTGTGTCTTCAAGGCCAATTAAACTCAAAAGGGTGAGAGCAGTGGATGGCAGACTGATAGCCAGCGGTGCCTAAAGCACGAGTAGGAGCCTAGTCACCATCCACCTCTCACTCTGACCATAAGCCCGAACAGTTGAATGAGCGGCAAACTCGAAATCACAAGCTAGGGCTAAGTCAGAGTGCTCTCACTTCTTCAGTGTAAGAGGGCGTGGCGATGATTTCCTACTTCGTTGGTCTCGATGTTTCGCAAGCGACTCTGGATGTGGGTTTTTTTCCTGAGGAAATCCCGCATTTTCAAGTCAAGAATGACCCTGAGGGCTTCGCGCAGTTGATTGCGTGCCTGGGCGAGCTTGAGGTCGAGCGGGTTTTGTTGGAGGCCACGGGCGGCTATGAAAGGGCCGTGTTCAGAGCCTTGCGCCGGGAGGGGCTGAATGTAGTTCGGGTCAATCCCAAACGCTCTCGCGACTACACAAGTGCCATGGGCAAGATTGCCAAGACCGACAAGATCGACGCTCAAATGCTGGCGAGGTTTGCTCGTGAGTTTGTGGATTCACCGCAGGTCGAGCCTAACCTGGATCGGGATGAACTGGGAGAGCTGATCAAGCTGCGGGGCAATCTTGTTCAGCACCGTGACGACGACAAGCGCCGGATCAAGCAATCCACTTGTGCGACAGCTATCACCACCTACACAGACCACATCGTTTATCTGGGTGAAAAGATCAAGGAACTGGACAAAGCGATTGAAAAAGCCTCGAACGTGCTGGATAGCGAGACGACCAGGCGGCTGATGTCTGTTAAGGGGATAGGGGTCATCACTTGCGGCACGCTCATGGCGTACCTGCCTGAGCTTGGAACTGTGACGGGGCGCAAGATCGCCGGCTTGGCAGGGCTAGCGCCCTACAACAACGACAGCGGCAAGAAGAATGGCCCCAGATCAATCGAGGGCGGACGCTATCGAGTCCGCTGCGCCACCTACATGTCGATCTGGTCGATGATCAGGCACGATCCGGATTTCAACGCTCGGTATAACGCCCTGGTGGCTCGTGGCAAGCGTGCGAAGGTCGCTGCAGTAGCTTGTATGCGGGTGCTGTTGGTGCATCTGAATGCGATGCTGCGAGACGGAACAGAATGGAAAAAGCCGAAACTCAAGGTACCCGCACCCTGATAGCAATCGAGGATTGATCTACTAAACGCGGGCTTCGCCAGCGACACCGCTACGTGGTATCGCTGGCGAAGCTATGCCTAGCGGGGGCCAACTTCAAAAAAATCCTCAAAGACAGTTGCTCCTACAGG
>NZ_JAPFCE010000197.1:0-399 GCF_026240895.1 Pseudomonas sp. DCB_AW | reverse complement strand
TGGTGATGGTGGTGTGAGGAGACGGTGACCTGGATCCCCTGGCCCCAAGATTCATAGTCTTCAGGATTCCTACTGTATCCTCTAATAGCCCTGCTTCCTACACAGTAATAAACGGCCGCGTCCTCAGGTTTCAGGCTGTCTATTTGCAGCGACACCGTGTTCTTGCTGTTGTCCCTGGAGATGGTGAATCGGCCCTTGACGGCGTCTGAGTAGTCTGTGATCGTTCCAACCCTGCTAATATCTGCCACAAACTCACGCTCCTTCCCTGGAGCCTGGCGGAACCAGCCCATCCTATAGTCTTTGAAGATGTCTCCAGAGGCTGCACAGGAGAGTCTCAGAGAGTCCCCAGCCTGCACCAATCCTCCCCCAGACTCCTGCAGCTGCACCTGGGCCATGGCC
>NZ_JAPFCE010000149.1:0-1632 GCF_026240895.1 Pseudomonas sp. DCB_AW | reverse complement strand
CCGGCACTAACCCACCGGTCGAGCAGAGCCTGCAGGCGGTCAGCGGCGCTGACGCCTGGAAGTTTGAAAACCTGGTTCTGGACAAGACTCCAGTCAGCACCACTGTCACTGACGAGCCGGGTACCCCTGGCAACGAAGGCGACGTGGTCAAGGTCACCATCACTGCTGATCAAGTCTCGGTGGCGGAAAACGTCAAACCGACCTTCACCGTTCACATCAACACTGCCCTGGCTCACGACCTGGTCGTGACGCTGAGCAACAACGCAACCGTCACTATCAAGGCCGGTGAAACCAGCGCGCCGTACACCCACGAAGCACAGGGTGACGACGTCTACAAAGACGCCGGTGAAATCAGCCTGGGTATCAAGTCTGCCGTCGATGTTGACGGTAGTGGCTTCGAAAACCTGCAGCTGGGCGACGCGGCATCGGTCAAAGTTACCGATACCACTGACGATGTCATCGCCAAACTGACCGCCACTCCATCGGTCACCGAAGGCGGCGAGATCACTTACACCGTCACCTTGACCAACAAAGACGGTCTGCCGATCGACAACCACGCGCCGTTGTACTTCACCCTGAGTGACGGCAAAACGGTGATCACCGTTCCGGCGAACGGCACCACCGGTTCGATTACCGTAACCGCGCCAGACAACGTCTACACCGGCACTAACCCACCGGTAGAGCAGAGCCTGCAGGCGGTCAGCGGTGCTGACGCCTGGAAGTTCGAAAACCTGGTTCTGGACAAGACCCCGGTCAGCACCACTGTCACTGACGAGCCAGGCACGCCGGGCAACGAAGGCGACCTGGTCAAGGTCACCATCACCGCCGACCAGGTTTCGGTTGCTGAGAACGTGAAGCCGACCTTCACCGTTCACATCAACACTGCCCTGGCCCACGACTTGGTCGTGACCCTGAGCAACAACGCTACCGTCACCATCAAAGCGGGTGAAACCAGCGCGCCTTACACCCACGACGCGCAGGGCGATGACGTCTACAAAGACGCCGGTGAAATCAGCCTGGGTATCAAGTCGGCAGCAGACATCGATGGCCGTGCCTTCGAAAACCTGCAGTTGGGCGACGCCGCTTCGGTCAAAGTCACCGACACCACCGACGACGTGGTGGCCAAGCTGACCGCTACCCCTTCGGTTACCGAAGGTGGCGCGATCACCTACACCATCACCCTGACCAACAAAGATGGTCTGCCCATCGACAAGCATTCGGCGCTGACCTTCACCCTGAGCGACGGCACCACCGTCATCACCGTGCCGGCCAACAGCACCACCGGTTTCACCACTGTGACTGCTCCGGACAACGTCTACGTCGGTACCAACGACGCGGTGATCAAATCGATCGCCACCGTCGACGGTGCTGATGTTGGTAAGTTCGAGAACCTGGTTCTGGACAAAACGCCGGTCAGCACTGCTGTGACCGACGAGCCAGGCACGCCGGGCAACGAAGGCGATCTGGTCAAGGTCACCATCACCGCCGATCAGGTATCGGTTGCTGAAAACGTCAAACCGACCTTCACCGTTCACATCAACACTGCCCTGGCTCACGATCTGGTCGTGACCCTGAGCAACAACGCTACCGTCACCATCAAAGCGGGCGAAACCAGCGCGCCTTACACCCACG
>NZ_JAPFCE010000148.1:0-1662 GCF_026240895.1 Pseudomonas sp. DCB_AW | reverse complement strand
GAATGCGATGGTGGAGTCACCGACGCATTCGCGGGTAAACCCGCTCCCACAGGTTACCGCGTCAGCTTTTGATTACTTGACGACAACCTTGCCCTTCATCATCGAGATGTGGCCCGGGAAGGTGCAGAAGAAGCTGTAGTCGCCACCGGCTTCAAGCTTGGACGTGTCGAACTTCACTTCGGTTTCTTTCTCCGGCGCACCGATCATCGCGGTGTGGGCGATGATGTTGGCGTTGTCTTCTTTCAGGTAGCCCTTTTCGATGCCCTGGCTCATGCCTTCGGTGGCAATACCCTGCATGTCAGCCGTCTTGCTGATCACCAGGTTATGGCCCATGACGTTCTTCGGCAGGTTGCCGGAGTGCGTCAGTTTGACGGTGAACTCCTTGCAGCTCTTGTCGACGGTAAATTCCTTGGTGGTATAGGACATCTGGTCCGTCGATTCGACAGTCACCGAGCATTCGGCTGCGAAGACAGAGGCGCTGGCGAGGGTCAGCAGGGATACCGCTACAGCTTTCGCAAACATCATGAATCTCCTTGGCAGGGTTTTATCAATTGCGAGACTGCCTGAAACCGTTCAGCCCCTTTCTGATATGGGTCAAGGGGGTGTCAAGTGGCCAGCCAGTAGAATTGTTCAATGGATTGTATACAACCAATCTAAGGGCACATCATGCCCTTTTATTGGAGGATGGGACAACCTCTCATTTAGGAGCAATACCAAATGCGCATTTCCAGCTTCATGAACAGCCTGCTTGCCGCCTATGCCCAGGGTGCCACGGGTGCTGTCTGCGAGTTCTCCCGGCCGGAATGACACCGGCCTTGGAACGGCCAGGCATGCGCCGTACCCTGTCATTCTGAATGATTGGAGATGAGCAATGCTTGTACGTTCCGTGTGTGTCTTCTGCGGCGCCAGCATCGGCGCCAACCCTGCTTACCGTGAAGCGGCCGTCGCCCTTGGCCAGGCCATTGCCCGGCGCGGCCTGACCCTGGTTTATGGTGGCGGCGCTGTCGGCTTGATGGGCGTCGTGGCCGATGCTGCCATGGCTGCGGGCGGCGAAGTGGTCGGGATCATCCCGCAAAGCCTGCTGGACGCCGAGGTGGGCCACAAGGGCCTGAGCCGCCTGGAGGTGGTCGATGGCATGCACGCGCGCAAGGCGCGCATGGCCGAACTCAGCGATGCCTTCATTGCGCTGCCGGGTGGGCTGGGTACGCTGGAGGAGTTGTTCGAGGTGTGGACCTGGGGGCAACTGGGCTATCACGCCAAGCCGCTGGGCCTGCTCGATGTGAATGGCTTTTATGAAAAGCTGGGCGGGTTCCTTGACCATATCGTCGAGGAAGGTTTCGTGCGGCCGCAGCATCGGGCGATGTTGCTGCTGGGGCAGCAGGCGGATGCATTGCTGGATGGGATGAGTGAATTCGTCGCGCCGGTAGCGCCGAAGTGGGTCGACAAGCAGCCGGATTGAAATTGAGATTTTGGGGCTGCTTTGCAGCCCATCGCAGGCAAGCCAGCGCCTACAGATACCATGCAGCATTCAAGGCCTGCGCTGTACCTGTAGGAGCAACTGTCTTTGAGGATTTTTTTGAAGTTGGCCCCCGCTAGGCATAGCTTCGCCAGCGATACCACGTAGCGGTGTCGCTGGCGAAGCCCGCGTTTAGTAGATCAATC
>NZ_JAPFCE010000015.1:0-105155 GCF_026240895.1 Pseudomonas sp. DCB_AW | reverse complement strand
AAATGACTATGTGATTTCTCGCATGGTCACTTGTGATGCTGATAATCTTTGTGACTATCAGTCCGTACTCACAAGCACCCACACGAATTGCTTGATTCAATTTGTTAAAGAGCGTTTGGTTAAGAGCTTTTCGTCTAAACCGAGGCGCGCATTCTACGCTTTCCTCATTTGCTGTCAAGCGTTTATTTTGAAGTTTTTAACTTCGCTTTCTTTCGAAAGCTTTCAACTTCAACAACTTGCCGCTTGCCCCGAAGCGTTCATCGCTGCGAGGAGGCGAATAATACGCGCTTTGAAATCAGAGTCAACACCCTGATCTAAAAAAACTTTCCAGTAGTGTTTGCCCGCCCTTCGCAACTAATGAACACGCAACCGATCTGTAGATAAACACCCCACGGAGCGTGGCAACCATGAGCGAGACGCAAAGCGAGAAAACGCCAGGCCTGTCGGCGGACGAAGAGCAGGAGGTCAGCCATAACCAGCCGCCAAGGGCAGCGGTGCTGCATGAGATCATTCGCTACCAGGGCGACCAAGAGCTTGAGCGCACGATCGCAGCCCTGTGGTGGTCAGCGCTGGCCGCCGGGTTGTCGATGGGGCTCTCGCTCATGGCCATGGGGTTGTTCTATGCCCGCCTCCCCGAGGGCGACAGCGCCCAGGTGATTGCAAGCATTGGCTACAGTGCAGGTTTCCTGGCGGTGATCCTCGCTCGCCAGCAACTGTTTACAGAGAACACACTCACCGCCGTGCTGCCGGTGATGACCTCGCCTACCCTGGCCAACCTGGGTCGCCTGCTGCGCCTATGGAGCGTGGTATTGCTCGGCAACCTGGCCGGCACCCTGCTGGTGGCCTGGGTCATGCTGGAACTGCCGATCTTCGACGGCAAGACCGACGTGGCCTTCCTAGAGGTCGGGCGCAAGGTAATGAAGAACGACATCGGCCAGATGTTCGCCAAAGGCATCGTGTCGGGCTGGATGATCGCCACCATGGTCTGGATGATCCCGTCGATGGAGCACGCCAAGATCTGGATCATCCTGATGATCACTTACTTCATGGCGCTGGGTGACTTCACCCATATTGTCGTCGGTTCGGTGGAAGTGTCCTACCTGGTCTGGGCCGGTGAAGAGACCTGGCGCAGCTTCTTGCTGGCATTCGCCCTGCCGACCCTCGCCGGCAACATCATTGGTGGCAGCTTCATCTTCGCGCTGATCAGCCATGCGCAGGTGCGCAGTGACAGCGGTAAACCGCCTTCGCGTTTACTGGACGACCAGAAGCCGCCCTCACCTCGCCAGCGAGACACTGAAAAATGACCCTCAGCGCTCCGCCACGGCGCGCTCTGTCGACCGCTCTCGCTGATGCGCAGGTTTGGGCTGCCACCAGTTCTGCCCGGCATGCGGCGAGTCCAGGCTGACCCGCTCGCCCATCTGCGGGGTGCATAGCCGCACCTGCGCTTGCTCAGTGAGGGCCAGGATGCGCTCGAATGGCTCTTGCCAGGCATGGGTGGACAAGTCGAAGGTGCCGTTATGAATCGGCAGCATCCAGCGCCCCTGCAGGTCGAGGTGTGCCTGCAGGCTCTGCTCCGGCTGCATGTGCACGCTCGGCCAGGCGACGTTATAGGCCCCGGTCTCGATCAGAGTCAGGTCGAAAGGCCCGAAACGCTCACCGACCTGCTTGAAGCCCTCGAAGTAGCCTGTATCGCCGCTGAAAAACAACCGCAGCTGTTCATCGATCACCACCCAGGACGCCCACAAGGTCCGGTTACTGTCGAACAGGCCACGCCCTGAAAAGTGCTGTGCTGGGGTCGCGACAAAGCGTACCCCTTCAACTTCAGTGTCCTGCCACCAGTCCAGTTGGCGCACCTTGTCTGCTGCAACCCCCCATTCGATCAGCAGGTCACCCACCCCAAGCGGTGCCAGAAACACCCCCGTACGCGGGGCAAGCCGTCGAATCGCCTGCTCATCCAGATGATCGAAGTGATCATGGGACAGGATCACCGCGGCCAATGGCGGCAGTTCGTCCAGGCCAAGCGGTGGCGCATGGAAACGTTGCGGCCCTGCCCACTGCACCGGTGAGGCGCGCTCGGCGAATACCGGGTCGGTAATAAAGAAGCGCCCACGCAACTTCAGCAATATCGTGGAATGGCCAAGGCGCCACAGGCTGTGATCAGGTGCATCAAGCACCTGCTGCCGGGTCATGGGCTGCACATGGAGAGGGGTGGAGGGCCGAGTGTCGGGCGGCTTGCGCAAAAACAGGTACTTGAGGCCGATGCGCAGCTTTTTCATCACGCCGTCTTGAGGCAGGCTGGCCTGATTATGGAAACGACCGTCCCGTTGAGGCGCCGACTCGCCGGCAGCGTTAGCCATGGGAACCATGAGCATGAGCACTCCAAGCAACAGGAAAGCCTTCATATTACCCCACAGTGATCAGATCAACCGTGAATTGGCTTGTAAGGTCATTTTTCATAGATGAAACACTGTTCAACAATATTCACACGCGTTATGCGATAAACGGCGCCTTAGCAGAAGAACGATGACCATGATGGACAACCGCAGCGGCAAGGGCCTTTCTTTCGTCAAGCGCATCTACCTGCCGCGCATCATCGGCATGGGCATCGGCCTGTTCAGTGTAATGGCTGCCATGGCGCCGCTATCGCCGCCTACCTGGGTCTGGCTGCTGGTGCTCTTCAACGGGATTGTCTGGCCGCATTTAGCCTACCGGTGGGCGATGCGCTCGGCAGCGCCTTATCAGGCAGAACAGCGCAACCTGCTGCTGGACTCGCTGATGGGCGGCTTTTGGACCGCCGCCATGCACTTCAACCCACTGCCCAGCGTGACCGTGCTGTCGATGATGACCATGAACAACGTGGCCGCAGGCGGCAAGCGCCTGGTCGTTCGCGGCGTGCTGGCCCAGCTTGCCGGCATGCTCCTGGCCACGCTCGTGCTCGGCCCTGGCTTGCAACTCACTGCCACGCCCTTGCAGGTTTACGCGTGCTTGCCCATGCTGACGCTCTACCCGCTGGCCCTGGGCTGGGTCTGCTACCGCCTGGCAATCAAACTGGCAGAGCACAAGCGCCGCCTCAGTGCGCTAAGCCTTACCGACAGCCTGACCGGGTTGCTCAACCACGGTGCCTGGAAAGACCTGCTGCTGCTCAAGTTCCAGACCTGCCAGCAACAGCAGCAACAGGCGGTCATCGCCCTGATCGACATCGACCACTTCAAGACCATCAACGACACGTTTGGCCACGTAGTCGGCGATTGCGTCCTGCGCCAGATGAGCGAAGAGCTCAAACGCAACCTGCGTGAGGTCGACCAGGCCGGGCGCTACGGTGGCGACGAGTTCTGCGTGATCCTGCCGGACACCAACGAGGCCCAGGCCTGCCTGGCCATGGAGCGCTTGCGCGAGCGGGTGGCGAGCTACCGCAACCCGCAATTACCACACTTGCGGATCAGCCTCAGCATCGGCCTGTCTGCCTTCGACGCCGACCTTGAATCCCCCGAACACTGGCTCGAACAGGCCGACAAGGCGCTCTACACCGCCAAGCACGCTGGCCGCGACCAGGTCAATTTCGCGCAACGCGAGGCCACCGGCCTCAGGCTGGCCTATCCTGACTGAACCTCCTTCCTGATTGCCTTGCGGGAGGCTGCTGTTCTTGAAGGAGTCACCCGCACATGGCCAGGACCGCCAACCTTCCACCCACCCTACCCACACCCCGATTTCAAGTTCGCCGCTTGATTGCAGGCTTTTGCGTGGTCTTTGGCCTGGCCTGCCTGGTCACCTTGGGCGCATTGCTCAACATCGCCGCCACCCTCGATCACCAAGAGCAACAGCGCAGCGCCTTCCATGCCTCGCAAGCCCTCGAGCAACGGCTGCTTGCCTCACGCCAGTTCCTGTCCAGCTATGCCGTGTGGGATGCCGCCTTTGAACACTTGGCCGGCAAGGCGGACTGGCAGTGGGCCTATGAAGAGAAGAACGTCGGGGAATCGCTATACAGCGCCAGTGGCTACGAAGGTGTGTTCGTGGTGGACGACCAGCGCACCACCTACGCCCTGTTCAAAGGCAAGCCCAGTGAAGCGAGCGCCAGCACTTATATAGAAGCGCCGCTGCAACCCATCATCAATGAAGCGCGGGGGGCTGCCAGCGCCCGCGAACAAATCACCCGGTTCGTGCTGTTCAACGGATGGCCCGCCGTGCTCAGCGCCGCGGCCGTACGCCCAGACAAGGACGTGTCGGACAGCGAAGTGCGCCAGGCACCCGTCATGCTGTTCGTCGACCAGTTGACCGACGACAAACTCACACGGTTGGGTACCGGCGCCGGCCTGGCGGGCATGCATCTCGAGAAAGATGCTACCGGCGAGCACGGCCAGCAGCGTATCGCGCTGGGCGATACCGGCTTCCACCTGGCCTGGACCAGCCCGCTGCCGGGCCAGCAATTGCTGTGGGCGATGCTGCCGCCGCTGCTGTGCGCGCTGCTGATACTCGGCCTGGTGATGCTTTACCTGTTCCGCCACGCCTTGCGCAGCTCCCGCGCCATCGACCTTAGCCTGGCGCGCCTGCAGCAGAGCAACCAGGCCCTGGAGGCCAGCGAGCAGCGTTTTCGCGCCGTCGCCGAAGCCGCATCCGACTGGATCTGGGAAACCGACCGACAACAACGCCTGACCTATCTTTCACAGCGTTTCGTCAGCGTCACCGGCTACCCGGTGGACGACTGGCTGGGCCAGCCGGTAAACCAGCTGCTGGCCTGCGACACCACGCCACTCTCACCCTGGCTGGACGCATTGGCCGCCGCCGACCCACAGCAGTTGGCAAACCTGCGCTGTACCTACCGTGACCACAATGGGCAAAACCGCTATTGCCGCATCTCGGCGCGGGCAATCTGGTACGACGGCAAACCGACGGGTTTTCGCGGCACCGCCAGCGACATCACTGACGAAGTCGACGCCCATGCACGCATCCAGCACCTGTCACTGCATGACCCGCTGACCGGGCTTGCCAACCGCAACAAACTCGCTCGGCACCTTGAGCAGTTGTTATTGCGCGGCAGCGACTCGCCCCCACTCACGTTGCTGCTGCTGGACCTGGACAACTTCAAGCCGATCAACGATTCCCTCGGCCATGCCGCCGGTGACGCTGTGCTGCAAGAGGTGGCGACACGCCTGCGCGACACCACCCGCGATGTCGACCTGGTCGCGCGCCTGGGTGGCGACGAGTTCATCCTGGTACTCAATGGCATGGATAACCGCACTGAAGTCGACCGCTTCTGCGCCCGCCTGATTAGCCTGCTGCAGCAACCTATCGTCTTCGACAACCAGCCCCTGCATATCGGCGCCAGCATCGGCGTCGCCCAGAGCCGCACCCTGGGCTTCGATGCCGGCGAACTGATCCGCTGCGCCGACATCGCGCTGTACCAGGCCAAAGCGGAGGGCAAGAACACCTGGCGCTACTTCGCCGCCGAAATGAACAAACAGATCCAGTACCGCCGACAACTGGAGAATGATCTACGCCGGGCCCTGCAAAACCAGGAATTCGCGTTGCATTACCAGCCACGCTATCGCCTGGGCGACCTGCGCATCGTCGCGGTCGAAGCCCTGCTGCGCTGGCAGCACCCGCAGGAGGGGTTGCTCGGGCCAGACACCTTCATCCCGCTGGCCGAGCAGAGCGACATCATTGTCGCGCTGGGCCGCTGGGTGCTGCGCGAAGCCTGCCGCACGGCCCACGACTGGCCGGAGGGCCTGCTGATATCGGTAAACCTGTCACCTGCGCAGTTCTTGCGCAGCGACGTGGTGGCCGATGTGCGCGAGATCCTGTTGGAAACCGCGTTCCCCGCCCAGCGCCTTGAACTGGAAATCACCGAAAACGTGATGCTCAACGACATCGAAGGCGCGCTAAGCACCATGCTTTCGCTAAAGGAGCTGGGCGTTCGCCTGAACATGGATGACTTTGGCACCGGTTACTCATCGCTGGGCTATCTGCGCACGTACCCGTTCGACAGCATCAAGATCGACAAACGCTTCATTGCTGGGCTGAACAACACCAGTGGCAATGATCGCGCCGTGGTGCAAGCCATCATCAACCTGGGTGAAGCCATGGGGCTGACCGTGACGGCCGAGGGCGTAGAAAGTGAACAGCAGCTCAAAACACTAGAAAAGGACGGCTGCCATGAGGTGCAGGGTTATTTCCTGAGCCGGCCTTTACCTAAAGAAGCGCTCGAAGCCTTGCTGCAACAGGCGCCCACAGGCTCGGCCAGGCGCCTGCCGTAAAGGCAGCCTTCGCAGAACAAGGCTGCCCCCCTGAACAGCAGGGCGTCAGCGCTTGTTGCGCTCGGCCACGATCTCGGGCAAATCACTGCGCCGCAGGTAAGTACGCAAGGGCTCGCCAATGTTCAAGCGGTCATCCACATGCTGGTCCAGCAACAGTGCCAGGCGTTGTCGGCACAACGCCATGCGCGGGCCTTGCTCGGGCCGCCAGACGAATTCGCTGCAGGGGGTGATACTGTCGTCGGCCACGTCCATGCCGAACGAGTCCTCGGAAAAACGCACGATATGAACGCCGCGCTTGCCATGAAAGCCAACGAAACCGTTGAGCTGCTCCGCCGCGTTGCAGATGTCCTGGGAAGTGATGGCCATGCCGTAACCTCGCAATCAAGTCGAAAGTGACGCACGCCGGGCTGCAAACGGTCGCCTCTGCCGGGCAACTCGCAGCGGCCAGCCTAACGCAAGTCACCGCGCATTCGCCAAGGTTTTCCGCCAGCCGCCGGCAGCCCCGTAAGAGGGTTCGGCCTTCCCTTCATTGCGTAACCTGGTCCTCATGCACCTGCACGCTGGCAGTCATGCCGGCACTCAGGTTCATGCCCTGCGGGATCTCGTCCAGGCGGATCCGCACTGGTATCCGCTGCGCCAGGCGCACCCAGTTGAAGGTCGGCTCCACCTCCGGCAACAGTTGGCTGTCCGGGTTACTGTTGCGGTCGGTGATACCCCGGCTGATGCTCTCCACATGCCCCTGCATTGCCTCGCCCGCCCCCATCAGCCAGACCTTGACCGTGTCACCGACGCGGATGCGCGGCAGTTTGGTTTCTTCAAAGTAGGCCTGGATATAGAAAGTCGAATCGTCCACCAAGGCCATCACCGACTCCCCGGTGTTCACGTAGTTGCCCTGGGCCAGGCGCAGGTTGGTGATATGGCCACTGCGCGGCGCCCGCACTTCGCTGCGCGCCAGGTTGATCTTGGCCACTTGCAGTTGCGCCTCGGCCTCATGCAGTTCACCGCGGGCGATGGCGGCGTTGATCTGGGCATTTTCACGCAGCTCGGCACTGATTGCCTCCGGCCCCAGGGCAGTACGCCGCGCCGCTTCGCGCTCGCGCAAGCGCAGTTGCTGGGCGCGGGTCTCGGTCACGGCGCTGGCCTGGTCGAAGGCTGCCTGGAAGCGTTCACGGTCGATGCTCATGAGCAAATCGCCCGCCTTGACCTGCTGGTTGTCATGCACCTTGAGCTCACGCACCCAACCGGAAACGTCAGGTGCGATCACCACCACGTCGGCACGCACCCGGGCATCGCGGGTCCAGGGTGTCAGCATGTAGTACTGCCACAGCTGGTAGCCTGCCAACAGGGCAAGGGCCACCACACACAGGGTTACCAGGGTACGTACGGCGGCACGCATTGAATCACTCCTTACAAAAATCGTTACAAGAGCCTTTATGCAGCCCCTAGTACTCGCACCACCAGGAACAACACACACACGAACAACGCCGCGTCGAACAGCGCTTCATGCCAGATCCAGCGACCCAACGGCGTGGCTTGCACCAACAAGCGCAACACCCCGGTGAGCACCAACGCCAGCAGCACATAAATCAGAAACGGGCTCAGCAGCACACCGCCCAGCGCCCATTCACGCAACCCCATGCACGTCCTCCTGCCAGCGGCACCATTTGCCCCAGCTCTTCTGCAACTGCAGCACTGCACCTTCAGCCAGGCGCAAGGGGTCGCTTGCCGGCAGCCGACGCAAGGCGGCGATGAATTGTTCACTGGCGCTGTCCAGCCGTTGCCCGCGGCCCGGCGCCGGCCCCTTGGCCAGCACCGCCTCCACCTGCTGCAGGTACTCGCGTTCAGCGCGGCCCAACGGCGCCTGGGCGACCGCCAGGCACATGCGCAGGTGCACCAGTTCGTCGCCGATGTCCAGGCCGTGCAAGCCGTCATCCCAACGCTTGCGCTCGCTTTCGGGCAATTCGCCGGCATGCCGCGCCAGTTGCAAGAGGCGATCGGCCATACGCCCGCCAAACCAGCTGTCGGCGCCACGCAGGTCGCGCCGGGTCAGGCGCACCAGGTCGCTTTGGGTCGCCGCCCGCAAGCGCCGGCCCAGCCAGGCCGGGTGACGGAACACCAACAAACGAAAGGCCATCACCGCAGCAGACACGCCCACCAGCATCGCCAGCGCGCTGTTGAGCATGCTGGCCACGCCAAACTGCATGGCATTGAGCGGCGATACCAACACGATGAAGTGCAGGCAATACGAAGTCGCGGTCGCGCCGGTACGCGGGTGGGCCATGCCCAGCGCCCCCAGAAACAGCGGCACACCCATGCCCAGGCAGAGCATGGCGAAGCTGCTCCACTGCGGCAAAAGAATCTGCCCGACCAGAAACGCCGCGGGGATCGCCAAAAAGATGCCGCGCAAGAAACTAAGGCCGATCTGAGCGCCGTTTTCGCGGCTGGCAAACAGGCTGCAGACCACACAGGTCAGCACCAGGCCGCCCGGCGCAGAGGGCCAGGCGGTCGCCAGCCAGAAGCCACTCATCACCAGAAACGCCAGCGCGCTGCGTGAACCGAACAACAGTGCCAGCGACCAGTCGCGGTGTGCGGCCAGGCCCTGGGACACATCCTTGGGCGCCCTGCCCGCTTCGACGTCGTCCAGCGCCTGGGTCGCAGCCATCGCGTAGTCCAGCAACAGCGTCATGCGCGCCAGGCAGTAATGTTCGGCAGCGCTGATCTGCTCATCATGGGCGGCATCCCAGATGCGTTGGCGCAACAGCAACAGGCCGGGTTGGTCGGGTGCACCCAACTGCGTGCGCACCGCCTCCAGCCAGGGCGCCAGGTGCCGGGCTTCACCTTCATCGAGCTGGCGCCACTGCCGGCGCACCGAACGGGAGATACGCAGCAGCACCATCAGCTTCTGGCTCAGGCCGCGAATGGCGCGCGCCCGCTGACGCCCGCGATTGCCTTCGAACCAGGCATGTTCGCGCTGGCTGTCGATGGCGACGATGCGCCCAAGGCTTTCCAGCAGCCCTTTGCGCGCTTCATCCTCTCCCCCCAGCATGGCACTGGCCGCCTGCAGGCCATTTTGCCAAGCCTGCCGGGCTTGCCCGCTCAGTTGCTGTTCCACGCGCAGCGGCCAGATCAGGGCGCTGGTGGCGGTAGCGCAGAAAATCCCCAGGCAGATCTCGGTGCAGCGCGCCACGGCCTGGTCGAACACCTGCAACGGGTGGTCGATCGCCGGCAGGGCGATGATCGCGGCGGTGTAGCCGGCTAGCACAAAGGCGTAGGCCCAGGCACTGCGCAGCTGCGTTGACGCGGCCGTGCACAGTGCCAGCCACAGCGCGAGGGTGATCAGGAACAGGCCTGGCGTCTGGGCGAACAAGCCGATAAAAACTACCGACATGAACGTGCCGACCAAGGTGCCGGCCAGGCGCGCAAGGCCCTTCTGCACCACCATGCCGGACAACGGCTGAGCCACGATGAATGCCGTCATCAATGCCCATGACGGCTGCTCCAACCCCCAGCGCATCGCCAGCCAAAGCGCCAGGCCGCCACCGAGCACGGTCTTGATGGCGAACTTGAGGGCGAGGCTGCTGGGTGCGAACAGGGCCTGGAGAGTGATGGGCACGAGGCGGACCTTGCGGGGATGATCAGGTAAACGATAGACAATGAAGCGAAGGATAATGCGGAAACGATTAATTAGCTAGCTAATCATCTTTATTGAGATGCGCTGCCCAACTTTTAGCAGGCAAAAAAAATGGGCGACCGAAGTCGCCCTAAATGCCTTGCGTGCTCGTGAACCCGGAAGGTCAGCGCGGCTTGCGCTTGTTCGAGTCCTTCCAGATGAAAATGCCCAGACCGGCAAAGAATGCGACCATCAACCCGACCGTTACCACACCTGCGATAACCACGTTGTCGAAGAACATGTCGGCCTCCCTCTTCGTTTGCCGTTGTCCGATGGATGCAAGGTAACGAATGTGGGGGCGGGGAAAATTGACCGGGGTCAATGGTGCCCGGGACCGGGCACGCGAGGCGGGCGCAGGGTTGACCTGCGTCAAGTTTCAGCGCTTCTTGGGCTTGCCCTTAGGCTTCTTTTTCTTTGCCGTGCTCAGGGGCATGGCTTGCTCGAAGGCCTGGCGCACTTCGTTCAGGCGCTTTTCCTTGAGGTCGTGGACGCGCTTGGCACGTTCGGCATCGAAATCGATGAGGTTGTCTTGACTCATGGGTGGGCTCGACGATCAACAGAGACTTGCATGATGAAGCCAGCCAGTGACGCTGACCAGCCCCGCGTCAGACTTCGATGTCGACCAACAGCCCCTGGCGTGGGCTCTCGCCCATCAAGGGGGCGACCGGCACGGTGTTGTCGGCGTTGACTTCATCGCCCGGTAACGCGCTGTAAAGCTCGCTGTCGCTTTTTTGCCGACGTTGCTGTTGACGACGCTGTTCATCACGCAGGATCAAGGCCTGCTCCTGCGGGTCGCGCTGCTGCTTGAGGTTGATGGCGCTTTCACCGGAAGTCGGCTGCGCGGGGACCACCGGCTTGATGTCGGGAGTGGGTTTGACCGGGTCCTGTTGCGAGGTTACCGGGGCTGCACTGAGCGGAATAATCGGCGGCAACATGGAAAGTCTCCTATTACCCCTGTATCGGCGGGCGTTGTCCTACCTTGAATAGAGACAACGCTTATTCGACTTCGTCATCGGGGTCGTCATCGCTCGGCGGGCTCGCCTCGCTCCAGGGCCGCTTGTAGACCTGCTGCCAGACCGCGTCCATGTGCTCGCGCAGTACCTGCGGCGCGCTTTTGAGCGAGGCGCTGTCTTCGCGCTCGCCGCCGATCGGCTCCTCGCCCGCCGGGGTGATCAGCGATTGGCCGGTAATGGTGTAGATGGCCTGGCTTTCGCGCATTTCGATGGCGATATCGTGAGGGTCGATGCCGCCGCCGCAGAAGGCATGGCTGGCAACCGTCAGTTCGGCGATACCGTCCTTGTTCAGGTCACTGACATCGCTGACATCGGAATAGAAGTCGACGTCCAGGTCCAGCCCCGGGCAGGTGGTTTCCTGCTCGATCTGCCAACGTGACTTGAACGCATCGCTTTCGGCCGTGCGCCCATACAGCGTGGCCTTGAGCACTACCTTGTCCACTTCCTGCTGGTTTTCCGCGTCGGTGGCCTGGCCGTCGGTGCGGCTCAGCACCAGCAGGCCTTCGCCGTCGCGGTCACGAAAGTGCACGCTCTTGATCGGCGTCTGCACGCCCAGTGCCTCAAGCTGCCCGGGCGTAATCGCCGGCAAGGTCTCGAAGCTTTTTTGCTCGCAGCCGGCCAGCAGCACAAGGCTGCTCACGGCCAGGGATACGTTCAACCAGCGGTGCTTGGCGGACATGTTGGTGCGCGGCCCTCGTCTACAAGACGGTGTTGGTCGATGAAACGGCTAGACTGTTGGTCTTCGGCACCCTTCGGTGCACTTCAACACTTTGGTCTGACCGGCCGATCCGTTAACATAGCCGGCTTTTCATCGCGGGAGTTCAGGCAGTATGGCGCAGCAGTATCAACCGGGGCAACGCTGGATCAGCGACAGCGAAGCAGAGCTCGGCCTGGGTACCATCCTGGCGCAGGATGGCCGCCTGTTGACCGTGCTCTACCCGGCCACTGGCGACACCCGCCAGTATTCCCTGCGCAATGCGCCGCTGACCCGCGTGCGCTTCTCGCCAGGTGACCAGATCACCCACTTCGACGGTTGGAAGCTGACCGTGCGCGAGGTCGACGATGTCGATGGCCTGTTGGTGTACCACGGCCTGGACGGGCAAAACCAGCCGCGTACCCTGCCGGAAACCCAACTGTCGAACTTCATTCAGTTCCGCCTGGCCAGCGACCGCCTGTTCGCCGGCCAGATCGACCCGCTGTCGTGGTTCAGCCTGCGTTACAACACCTTGCAGCACACCAGCAAGCAGATGCAGTCGTCGCTCTGGGGCCTGGGTGGCTGCCGCGCACAACCGATCGCCCACCAGTTGCACATCGCCCGTGAAGTTGCTGACCGCAGCGCACCCCGGGTGCTGCTGGCGGACGAAGTCGGCCTGGGCAAAACCATCGAGGCAGGCCTGATCATCCATCGCCAGCTGCTCTCAGGGCGCGCCAGCCGCGTACTGATCCTGGTCCCGGAAAACCTCCAGCATCAATGGCTGGTGGAAATGCGCCGGCGCTTCAACCTGCAAGTGGCGTTGTTCGACGCCGAGCGCTTCATCGAGAGCGATGCCAGCAACCCGTTCGAAGACGCCCAGCTCGCGCTGGTGGCCCTGGAATGGCTGGTTGACGACGAAAAAGCCCAGGACGCGCTGTTTGCCGCAGGCTGGGACCTGATGGTGGTCGACGAAGCCCACCACCTGGTCTGGCATGAAGACCAGGTCAGCGCCGAGTACGGCCTGGTCGAGCAACTGGCCCAGGTGATCCCTGGCGTGCTGCTGCTCACCGCTACCCCCGAACAGCTCGGCCAGGACAGCCACTTCGCCCGGCTGCGCCTGCTCGACCCCAACCGTTTCCACGACCTTGTGGCGTTCCGTGCCGAGAGCGAAAACTATCGCCCGGTCGCCGAGGCGGTACAGGAGCTGCTCGACGAAGGTCGCCTGTCGCCGGAGGCCCACGCCACCATCCATGGTTTCCTCGGGGCCGAAGGCGAAGCCTTGCTGGCAGCCGTCAGCGATGGTGACACCCAAGCCAGCGCGCGCCTGATCCGCGAGCTGCTCGACCGCCACGGCACTGGCCGCGTGCTGTTCCGTAACACCCGCGCAGCCGTTCAGGGCTTCCCCGAGCGCGAGTTGCATGCCTACCCGGTAGCGATGCCGGAACAGTACCGCGACCTGCCGCCTGGCGAAAAAGCCGAGCTGTACCCGGAAGTCGCCTTCCAGGCGCAGGGCGACATCACTGACGACGAGCGCTGGTGGCGTTTCGACCCTCGGGTCGACTGGCTGATCGATACCCTGAAGATGCTCAAGCGCACCAAAGTACTGGTGATCTGCGCCCATGCCGAAACCGCCATGGACCTGGAAGACGCCCTGCGCGTGCGCTCCGGCATTCCTGCCTCAGTCTTCCACGAAGGCATGAGCATTCTCGAGCGTGACCGCGCCGCCGCTTACTTCGCAGACGAAGAGTTCGGCGCCCAGGTGCTGATCTGTTCCGAGATCGGTAGCGAAGGCCGCAACTTCCAGTTCTCTCATCACCTGGTGATGTTCGACCTGCCGGCCCACCCGGACCTGCTCGAGCAGCGTATCGGCCGTCTCGACCGGATCGGCCAGAAGCACACCATCCAGTTGCACGTGCCCTACCTGCAGGACAGCCCGCAAGAGCGCCTGTTCCAGTGGTACCACGAAGCGCTCAACGCCTTCCTCAACACCTGCCCGACCGGCAATGCCCTGCAGCATCAGTTCGGCCCTCGCCTGCTGCCGCTGCTTGAAAGCGGTGACAGCAAAGCCTGGGATGCACTGGTGGCTGATGCCCGCGGCGAACGCGAACGCCTGGAAGCCGAGCTGCACAGCGGCCGTGACCGCCTGCTGGAGCTCAATTCTGGCGGGGCCGGTGAAGGCCAGGCATTGGTCGAGGCAATTCTCGAGCAGGATGACCAGTTCGCCCTGCCGATCTACATGGAAACCCTGTTCGACGCGTTCGGCATTGACAGCGAAGACCATTCGGAAAACGCCCTGATCCTCAAGCCGAGCGAGAAAATGCTCGACGCCAGCTTCCCGCTGGGTGACGACGAAGGCGTGACCATCACCTACGACCG
The DNA here is from genome assembly GCF_026240895.1 of Pseudomonas sp. DCB_AW. Classification (NCBI taxonomy): domain Bacteria; kingdom Pseudomonadati; phylum Pseudomonadota; class Gammaproteobacteria; order Pseudomonadales; family Pseudomonadaceae; genus Pseudomonas; species Pseudomonas sp. DCB_AW. The sequence continues at coordinate 91,151 of NZ_JAPFCE010000015.1, read as the reverse complement.
CGCCCAGGCGTTGTCCCGCGAGGACATGCAGTTCCTGACCTGGGAGCACCCGATGGTTCAGGGTGGCATGGACCTGGTGCTGTCCGGCTCGATGGGCAACACCGCCGTTGCGCTGATCAAGAACAAGGCGCTGAAGCCGGGTACCGTGCTGCTCGAACTGCTGTTCGTCAGCGAGGTGGTGGCACCGCGCGCCCTGCAGTTGGGCCGTTACCTGCCGCCGGCAGCCCTGCGCTGCCTGCTCGACACCAACGGCAACGACCTGGCGTCGCGCGTGGCATTCGAAACGCTCAACGACCAGCTCGAAAGCGTGCCGCGCGCCAGCGCCAACAAGTTCGTCCAGGCGCAGCGGGATATATTGGCCCAGCGCATCAGTGGTGGGGAAGCCAAGATCATGCCGACCCACGTCGAGCGTGTGGCCGAAGCGCAGCGTCGCTTGCAGGCCGAGGCCGACGAAGAGCTGGCGCGCATGGTTGCCCTGCAAGCCGTCAACCCAAGCGTGCGCGACAGCGAAATCGACGCCCTGCGCAAGCAGCGTGAAGAAGGCCTGGCGATGCTTGAAAAAGCTGCCTTGCGCCTCGAAGCCATTCGCGTGCTGGTAGCCGGCTGATACACCCCGCCCCTGTAGGAGCAGCCTTGCGCTGCGAAGAGGCCAGTTCAGGCACAGCCAATGCTGTGGCTTTACCGGCCCCTTCGCAGCGCAAGGCTGCTCCTACAGGGGGCGCGGCACCAGCAGCCATATTCCTGGCTGCTATTGAACGCATAACCAAATCGTAGAAATCAAAGTGCCATTAGTCAGGAAGGCCTAACTACCTCTTCCTATACTGCCTCTGGACAGTCTCCCAAGGCGTTCTACCGGAGACGCGTGAAAACTCGGCTAAGAGGCACGCAATGGACTGGTTGGGACTGCAACTGTTCGCCGATCTGCCGGCAACCGGACGCATCGTCATCGATTGTCGCCACGAGCCTTTCCTTGTTCTGCTCGCCTTTACCGTGGCCTGCGCGGCTTGCTTCGCGACCCTGGACATGGCCGAGCGCCAATCCCACAACGAACACCCCACCGCACAACGCCAGTGGCGCGTGCTTGGCGCCTGTTGCCTGGCTGGCGGTGTCTGGGCCATGCACTTCATCAGCATGCTGGCCTTCCAGGCGCCGGTGGAAGTCCACTACGACGTCTCGCTGACCGTCCTCTCGTTGCTCATTGCATTGATCGTTGCCTGGCTGGGCATGAACAGCCTCAACCGCAGCCAAATGCGAGTGCAGCACTACCTGCAAAGTGCCGTGCTGATTGGTGCCGGTATTATCCTGATGCACTTTGTCGGCATGGCCGCCCTCGAGACCGGCGCCCGGCAGTACTACCAGACCGGGCTGTTACTCGCCTGCGTGGTCATCGCTATGCTCACCAGCCTCGCGGCGTTGCTGTTGGCGCGGTATTTCCGCAATGGCAGCGGCACGTTGCACCAAGCCCTGAAGTACGGCGCCAGCCTGGTGATGGCCGGTGGCATCGTCGCGACCCACTTCACCGCGATGTCGGCCATGACCCTGGTCATCCCCGCCGATACCGCCCTGCGCCTGCCCTCGGCAGACAACAGCCTGCAACTGGGGCTGACCATTGCCTTCATTACACTGCTGATCAGCGGCGCCAGCATCAGTGCGGCACTGGCCGACAAGAAGCTGCAAAGCAAGGAGCACGACCTGCGCCGGGTCAGCATCCTGCTCAGCCAGCTCGACCAGGCACGGGCCTCGCTGCAACAGGCCGCGCATTACGACGCCCTGACCAACCTGATCAACCGCCGCGGTTTCAATCAGGTATTCGCCGAACGCCTCGCCGAACAGACCACCAGTCAAAACCGCCTGGCGGTGATGTTCCTCGACATCGACCATTTCAAGCGGATCAACGACAGCCTTGGCCATGCCGCTGGCGACGAACTGCTCAAGGTGATTGCCAACCACATCAAGGCAGCCACCCGCAGCCACGACCTGGTGGCGCGTTTCGGGGGCGACGAGTTTTGCGTGGTCACCAGCCTCAACAACCGTGACGAGGCACGCCACCTGGCGCAGCGCATCATGCAACGGATGAAGGAGCCCATCGACCTGGGTGGCCGACGCATGGTCATGACCACCAGTATCGGTATCAGCATTTTCCCCGACGATGGCCACACCGCTGAAGAGCTGCTCAAGCACGCCGACCTTGCCCTGTACCAGTCCAAGGGCAACGGCCGCAACAGCCTCAACTTCTTCAACGACAGCCTGAAAACCCGCGCCACCCTCGCCCTGCAGCTGGAAGAAGAACTGCGCATCGCGCTGCTGGAGGAACGCGGGCTGTGCGTGCACTACCAGCCCATCTTCGACCTGCGCAATGGCCAGGTGGCCAAGCTCGAAGCCTTGGTCCGCTGGCAGCACCCGCAACACGGCTTGCTCGGGCCCGACCGGTTCATCGGTATCGCCGAAGCGAATGGTTTGATCATCGACCTCGACCTGTGGGTGCTGCGCCACGCCTGCGCCGACCTGGCGCAACTGCACCGTCATGGCTTTGCTGACCTGAAGGTCACCGTCAACTGCTCGGCGGTAACCCTCAGCCACGATGAGCTACCCAGCGAAGTGGAGAAAGCGCTGTATCACTCGGCGCTGGCGCCCCGCCACCTGGAGCTTGAAGTCACCGAGAATGCCTTGATGGGCGATATTCATCGCACGGTCAACCTGCTCAAGCGCGTGCGCGCCCTCGGCGTGGCCTTGTCGATCGATGACTTTGGCACCGGTTATTCGTCACTGGCCTACCTCAAGCGCCTGCCGCTGGACGTGCTGAAAATCGACCGGACCTTCCTGCAGGAGGTACCCGGCAGCCAGAAAGACCGCGAGATCGTCCAAGCCATCATCGTCATGGCCCACACCCTGCACTTGCAGGTAGTCAGTGAGGGGGTGGAAACCGTCGAGCAACTTGAATTCCTCGAAACCCACGGCTGCGACTACCTGCAAGGCTACCTGCTCGGCCGCCCGGTGGCGTTGGGCGAATTGCGGCCCATCCTGGAGCGGCTGGAGCGCCACAAAGGCGTGCTCAGCCCTTGCTGCGATACAGCGATACCAGGGTCGCCGGATCTTTTTGCAAGTAGCCCTGGCTACCGTGCAAGCGCATCAATTGCGCGGCGAGGCCACTGAGCGGTGTCGCCGAGCCCTGCTCGCGGGCGAATTTGACCGCGCTGTCGAGGTCTTTGAGCAGCGTACGCACATGCCACTTGATCGGCTCGAAGCGGCTTTCGGCCATTTGCGGAGCGAGGATCTGCAAGGGTTTCGAATCGGCAAAACCTCCCGCCAACGCCTCAGCGATCAGTGTCGCATCAACCCCCGATTGCTCGGCCAACGCCACCACTTCGGCGATCACCAACGCATTGCAGGCCACGATCATCTGGTTGCAAGCCTTGGTCACCTGGCCTGCACCCACGGCGCCCATGTGAGTTACACGTTGGCCCAGGGTCAGCAGCACCGGCTGCGCGCGTTGCAAGTCAGCCGCTTCGCCACCGACCATGATTGCCAGGGTGCCGGCCTCGGCGCCCGGCGTGCCACCGGACACCGGCGCATCCAGCCAGGCCATGCCACACAACGCAGCGAGCTCGGCAGCCATCTCACGGGTGGCGGTCGGTTCGAGGCTTGAAAAGTCGATCAGCAGTTGGCCACTGCGCCCGCCCTGGGCAATGCCCTGTTCACCAAACACCACCTCGCGCACCACCGGCGTGTCAGCCAGGCACAGCAGCACCATATCGCTGTCGCGGCACAACGCGGCCGGGCTTGCAGCCAGGCGCGCGCCAGCCGCCACCAGTTCGGCGCATTTGTCCGGGCTGCGGTTCCACACCGTCAAGGGGTAGCCGGCAGCCAGCAGGCGCCGACACATCGGCAGGCCCATCAGGCCAATGCCGGCGAATCCTAGCGAAGGTAGTTGTGAACTCATGAACGACTCCTGGCACATTTGTTATTTTTTGAGGCCGCAGTCAGGGCCTAAGGCGCGGGTATACCCGCGAGGGGGCGCGCAGCGGCCACATTACGCATCCCGTAAACTGTTACCGCCACGCCGAATTGTTACTTACCTCTACCCGGCTGATCGCCTTCAAGCACCAAATTAAGGCGGGCTGCGCATTTTCACGCACCAAAACCGATCACGCCGATTCCGAACGCTTCGCTTGAATCACGATAAACGGTGAAACCACCACCGCCCAGATCTCTGGGTCGCGGTTTTGCAGGTCCAATGCCTGCTCAGCAGTGACCGGCCCCACAGTGCCATCACTGCGCCACTTGGCGAAGATCTCGCTGCGATTCTCGGCCATTGCTTCAGCAACGGCGATCAGGTCCAGGCTGGGGTCGACCCAAATCAGGTCACCCTTCGCCCAGAAGCGCTCCAGTGCTTTCCACTCGATGATTGCCGTCTCGCCAAGCAATTTGGCATAGAGGGTGCTTGTTTGATCAGTCATGGGTTTGTACCCGCAAAAATCGGCCAATAAAAAAGGCCGGTATTTTTGCAGAAAAACCCGGTTTCAAATACGTAATTTGGTCGATCGGCCCCGAACTTGTGGGGTGGGACCGCAGATACAGGCAAATTGATGGCGCCTTTCTGTATCTTTGTGTCGATCAAGCGACAACCCAGGAAACAGGCTCTTTTTGACCGCTTTTCAAGCGCTCGGACAGCGCTCTACACTGTACCGGTACAGTTCCGGGACATGTTCCGGGGGAAGGTGGGCATGCAGTATGGCGTGGCCATACCGCAAATCCCGCCCGGTCTGTAGCCCTGGCCGCCAGGACTATAAGAATTACAACAGAATGAGTGGAGCACTATGATCAAGATTTCCAAGCTGTTCGCCGCAATGGTTCTGGCCGGGGTAGCCAGCCATTCGTTTGCCGCCGATACCATCAAGATCGGGATCGCAGGGCCTAAGACCGGCCCTGTCACCCAGTACGGCGACATGCAGTTCATCGGCGCCAAGCAAGCCATCAAAGACATCAACGCCAAGGGCGGCGTTGATGGCAAGATGCTCGAAGCCAAGGAATACGACGACGCCTGCGACCCTAAACAGGCCGTGGCAGTCGCCAACAAAGTGGTCAACGACGGCGTCAAGTTCGTCATCGGCCACCTGTGCTCCAGCTCCACCCAGCCTGCGTCCGACATCTACGAAGACGAAGGCGTGATCATGATCACCCCCGCCGCCACCAGCCCAGAAATCACCGCCCGTGGTTACAAGCTGATCTTCCGCACCATCGGCCTGGACAGCGCCCAGGGCCCTGCAGCCGGCAACTACATCGCCGACCACGTCAAGCCCAAGGTCGTTGCGGTCCTGCACGACAAGCAGCAGTACGGTGAAGGCATCGCCACCGCGGTCAAGCAGACCCTGGAAGGCAAAGGCACCAAGGTGGCCGTCTTCGAAGGCCTGAACGCCGGTGACAAGGACTTCTCCTCGATCATCCAGAAGCTCAAGCAGAACAACGTCGACTTCGTCTACTACGGCGGCTACCACCCAGAGCTGGGCCTGATCCTGCGTCAAGCTCAGGAAAAAGGCCTGAAAGCCAAGTTCATGGGGCCGGAAGGTGTCGGCAACGACTCCATTTCGCAGATCGCCCAGGGCGCTTCCGAAGGCCTGCTGGTTACCCTGCCGAAGTCGTTTGACGCAGACCCTGCGAACAAGGCCATCGTCGACGCCATCAAGGCTGACGGCAAAGACCCAAGCGGCCCGTTCGTGTTCCCGGCCTACTCGGCTGTCGAGCTGATCGCTGAAGGCATCAAGGCCGCCAAGTCGGAAGACACCGCCAAGGTTGCCGAAGCCCTGCACGCTGGCACCTTCAAGACCCCTACCGGCGACCTGTCGTACGACGCCAAGGGCGACCTGAAAGACTTCAAATTCGTGGTCTACGAATGGCACTTCGGCAAGCCGAAGACTGAAGTATCCCCTCAGTAACTGCGTGACTAAATAGCTGACCGTAGAAGCCCACTGTGCGAGCAGTGGGCTTTGTTTTACGAGGTTCATGGGCCTGATCCCCGCGATCCGGGGGCCGGTCCACCTGAAAATCTTAAAACCGTCACCCGCGGTTTCCTGGCCGTACCCCTGCCAGTGAAATGCAAATCAGGTTTTTAGGAGCGCTGTAATGCCTGAGATCTACCATTTCTTCCAACAACTGGTTAATGGATTGACCATCGGCAGCACCTATGCCTTGATCGCCATCGGTTACACGATGGTGTACGGCATCATTGGCATGATCAACTTCGCCCACGGCGAGGTGTACATGATCGGTTCCTACGTGGCCTTCATCGCCCTGGCGGGCCTGGCCATGATGGGTATCCATTCGCTGCCGATCCTGATGACCGTCGCCTTCGTCGCGACGATCTTCGTCACCAGTGCCTATGGTTACAGCATCGAACGGGTTGCCTACCGCCCTCTGCGCAACAGCAACCGTCTGATCCCGCTGATTTCCGCCATCGGCATGTCGATTTTCCTGCAGAACACCGTCTTGCTTTCGCAGGACTCCAAGGACAAATCCATCCCCAACCTGATCCCTGGGAGCTTCTCCTTCGGGCCAGGCGGTGCTGAAGAAGTACTGATCAGCTACATGCAGATCCTGGTGTTCGTCGTCACCCTGGTGGCCATGACCCTGCTCACCCTGTTCATCTCCCGTTCCCGCCTGGGCCGCGCCTGCCGTGCCTGCGCCGAGGACATCAAGATGGCCAACCTGCTGGGCATCAACACCAACAACATCATCGCCCTCACCTTCGTCATCGGTGCCGCACTGGCGGCTGTGGCGGCCGTGCTGCTGAGCATGCAGTACGGGGTGATCAACCCCAACGCCGGCTTCCTGGTGGGCCTCAAAGCCTTCACCGCCGCTGTGCTGGGTGGCATCGGCAGCATTCCGGGCGCCATGCTCGGTGGGCTGGTGCTGGGTGTGGCCGAAGCCTTCGGCGCCGACATTTTCGGCGACCAGTACAAGGATGTGGTGGCATTCGGTCTCTTGGTACTTGTCCTGCTGTTCCGGCCGACCGGCATCCTGGGCCGCCCGGAGGTTGAAAAAGTATGAACAAAAATCTTAAACAGGCGTTCTTCAGCGCCTTGCTGGTCTGGGCCGTGGCCTTCCCGGTGCTCGGCCTGAAACTGAGCATCGACGGCATCAGCCTGGCCGTGCACAGCCAAGGGTCGTTCACCATCAGCATCATCGCCGTCTGCTCGGTGCTGATGTTCCTGCGCGTGCTGTTCGACAAGCAGTGGAGTTCGGTCATGGGCCGCCGCTCGGATCGCAAGCTGGTCCCGCCTGCGGTGAGCAACTACCTGACCCTGCCCAAGACCCAGCGCTGGATCATCATGGGGCTGATCGTGGCTGCGCTGGTCTGGCCGTTCTTCGGCTCGCGCGGTGCGGTCGACATCGCCACGCTGATCCTGATCTACGTGTTGCTGGGCCTGGGCCTGAACATCGTGGTCGGCCTCGCGGGCCTGCTCGACCTGGGTTATGTGGGCTTCTATGCCGTAGGTGCCTACAGCTATGCCATGCTGTCGCATTACCTGGGCTGGAGCTTCTGGGTCTGCCTGCCGATCGCCGGCCTGATGGCCGCCACCTTTGGCTTCCTGCTCGGCTTCCCGGTGCTGCGCTTGCGCGGCGACTACCTGGCGATCGTGACCCTGGGCTTCGGCGAGATCATCCGCCTGTTCCTGCGTAACCTCACCGACTGGACCGGCGGCCCCAACGGCATCAGCAACATCCCCAAGCCGGAGTTTTTCGGCCTGACCTTCGAACGCCGTGCCGCCGAGGGCATGCAGACCTTCCACGAGTACTTCGGGCTGGAATACAACTCGATCAACAAGGTCATCTTCCTCTACCTGGTAGCGCTGCTGCTGGCCTTGCTGGCGCTGTTCGTCATCAACCGCCTGCTGCGCATGCCGATCGGTCGTGCCTGGGAAGCCTTGCGTGAAGACGAAATCGCCTGCCGCGCACTGGGCCTGAACCCTACCGTGATCAAGCTCTCGGCATTCACCCTGGGTGCCTGCTTCGCCGGTTTCGCCGGCAGCTTCTTCGCGGCTCGCCAAGGCCTGGTGACCCCCGAGTCGTTCACCTTCATCGAATCGGCGATCATCCTCGCCATCGTCGTGCTCGGCGGCATGGGCTCACAACTGGGCGTGATCCTCGCGGCCATCGTGATGATCCTGCTGCCTGAGCTGATGCGTGAGTTCAGCGAATACCGGATGCTGATGTTCGGTGCGCTGATGGTGTTGATGATGATCTGGCGTCCGCAAGGCCTGCTGCCTATGCAACGTCCACACATGGAGCTGCGTCGATGAGCCGCGAAATTCTGCAAGTCAGCGGCCTGAGCATGCGCTTCGGCGGCTTGTTGGCGGTCAACGGCGTGGCCCTGACCGTCAAGGAAAAACAAGTGGTGGCGCTGATCGGCCCGAACGGCGCTGGCAAGACCACCGTGTTCAACTGCCTGACCGGCTTCTACAAGCCCAGCGGCGGCACCATCCTGCTCGATGGCCAGCCGATCCAGGGCCTGGCCGGCCACCAGATCGCCCGCAAGGGCGTGGTACGGACCTTCCAGAACGTGCGCCTGTTCAAGGAAATGACCGCGCTGGAGAACCTGCTGATCGCCCAGCACCGGCACTTGAACACCAACTTCTTCGCAGGCTTGTTCAAGACCCCGAGCTTCCGCCGCAGCGAGAAGGAAGCCATGGAACGCGCGCAGTACTGGCTGGAAAAGGTCAACCTGACCGAATTCGCCAACCGTACCGCCGGCACCCTCGCCTACGGCCAGCAACGCCGCCTGGAAATCGCCCGCTGCATGATGACCCAGCCACGGATCATCATGCTCGACGAACCGGCAGCAGGCCTGAACCCGAAAGAGACCGAAGACCTCAAGGCCCTGATCGCCTACCTGCGCGAATCACACAACGTCACCGTGCTGCTGATCGAGCACGACATGAAGCTGGTGATGAGCATCTCCGACCATATCGTGGTGATCAACCAGGGTACCCCCCTGGCCGACGGCACGCCGGAGCAGATTCGCGACAATCCTGATGTGATCAAGGCTTACCTGGGGGAAGCGTAAATGCTGAAGTTCGAAAACGTTTCCACCTTCTACGGCAAGATCCAGGCACTGCACAGCGTCAACGTGGAAATCAACCAGGGCGAGATCGTCACCTTGATCGGCGCCAACGGCGCGGGCAAGTCGACCCTGCTGATGACCTTGTGCGGCTCGCCGCAGGCGCACAGTGGCAGCATCAAGTACCTGGGTGAAGAACTGGTCGGCCAGACCTCCTCGCACATCATGCGCAAGAGCATCGCCGTAGTCCCCGAAGGGCGCCGCGTGTTCGCCCGCCTGACGGTCGAAGAGAACCTCGCCATGGGCGGTTTCTTCACCGACAAGGGCGATTACCAGGAGCAGTTGGACAAGGTCCTGCAGCTGTTCCCGCGCCTGAAGGAGCGCTATATCCAGCGCGGCGGCACCATGTCCGGTGGCGAGCAGCAGATGCTCGCCATTGGCCGGGCGCTGATGAGCAAACCCAAGTTGCTGTTGCTCGACGAGCCCTCGCTGGGCCTGGCCCCGATCATCATCCAGCAGATCTTCGACATCATCGAACAGCTGCGCCGTGACGGCGTGACCGTGTTCCTGGTGGAGCAGAACGCCAACCAGGCGCTGAAGATCGCTGACCGTGCCTATGTACTGGAAAACGGACGGGTGGTGATGCAGGGCACGGGTGAAGCGCTGCTGAGTGACCCGAAGGTGCGTGACGCGTATCTGGGTGGTTGATGAGCAAAGGGCCTTCGGGCCCTTTGTTCTACCTGCTGCATTTTTATGGCCTGTGCCGGCCTCTTCGCGGGTAAACCCGCTCCCACAGGTACTGCACAGCTTTGAAAGTCTCTGCGGGTCCGTGGGAGCGGGTTTACCCGCGAAGAGGCCGGCACAGGCTATCAACAAAGCTTGTGATCGCCGCGCACCCTGAGTAACGTGGCCAGCTCTTTTGCAACGATCGCCGGAGCCCGCCCCATGCGCCTCACCCCCTCCCTGCTGCTCGCCGCCATGCTGCCCCTGTTCGCCGGCTGCCAGCTCATGGCTGCCACGCCGACCGACCCGAACATCGGCACCACGCGCATGCAGGGCGAACTGAGCGCCGCCGGGGGCCAGTTGCTGTTCAAACCCTGTAATGAAAGCCGCCGTTTCGTGATCAACGACGCCGCCAGCACTGGCATCCTGCAGGAAGCCGCCAACCTCGCCAAGGATGCTGGCGACAAGCTGTTCGCCGACGTGCGCGGCCGCCTGACTGGCAGCAAGCAGGCCAACACCGACGGCCAGCTCGACGTCCGCCGCCTGTACCGCCTGGAGCCCTCGACCCGGGCCTGTGAAGACCCCAACTTCAAACAACTGACCCTGCGTGCCAACGGCCACGAACCCGACTGGGACATCAAAGCCAGCGGCAAAGGCATGGTCGTCAGCCGCGTAGGCCAGGCGCCGCTGCCCCTGCCGTTCCTGGAAGAAGAAGTACCCGGTGGCGGCCTGACCCTGACCAGCGAAGCCAACGGCCAGCACGTGGAGCTTTGGGTCGCACCGCAACGCTGCGTGGACAGCGCGACCGGGGCAGTCCGTCACTTGCGCGCCGAGCTGCGCATCGATGGCAAGACCCTGCAAGGCTGCGGTTACTACGGTGGTGCACGCGACAACTGATCGCCGGGCGCTTTTATCCTGCCAGTCAGGGCGGCGAACAGCTTATACTTGGCGGTTTGTGTAAAGCCGCCGGCCGCCCATGGCCGGGATACTGGACCCTGCCATGCTACGAATCACCGAACTGAAGCTGCCCCTGGACCACCCTGACGAAGCCCTGCGCGAAGCCATCGTCCAGCGCCTGGGCATCCGCGATGAGCAATTGCTCAGCTTCAACCTGTTCAAGCGCAGCTACGACGCACGCAAGAAAAACAGCGAACTGCTGTTCATCTACACCATCGACCTCGAAGCCAGCAACGAAGCCGAGCTGCTTCGCACATTCGAAGACGATCGCAACATTGGCGTCGCGCCTGACGTTACCTACAAGTACGTCGGCCACGCCCCTGCCGAGGTCGAGCAACGCCCGATCGTGGTCGGCTTCGGCCCCTGCGGCATCTTTGCCGGCTTATTGCTGGCGCAGATGGGCTTCAAGCCGATCATCCTCGAGCGCGGCAAAGAAGTGCGCCAGCGCACCAAGGACACCTGGGGCCTGTGGCGCAAAAGCGTGCTCAACCCGGAGTCCAACGTGCAGTTCGGCGAAGGCGGCGCCGGGACGTTCTCCGACGGCAAGCTGTACAGCCAGATCAAGGACCCGCTGCACCACGGCCGCAAGGTGCTGGAAGAGTTCGTCAAGGCCGGTGCGCCCGATGAGATCCTCTACATCAACAAGCCGCACATCGGTACCTTCCGCCTGACCGGTATGGTCGAGCAGATGCGTCAGGACATCATCGCCCTGGGCGGCGAAGTGCGCTTCCAGGAGAAAGTCACCGACCTGCTGACCGATGATGGGCAGCTGACCGGCGTGGTATTGGAAAGCGGCGAGCAGCTGCATTCGCGCCATGTGGTCCTGGCCCTGGGCCACAGTGCCCGCGACACGTTCCGCATGCTGCACGCCAAGGGCGTGTTCATGGAGGCCAAGCCCTTCTCGGTCGGCTTCCGTATCGAGCACCCGCAAACGCTGATCGACAAGGCGCGCCTGGGCAAGTACGCCGGCCACCCGAAGCTCGGCGCCGCCGACTACAAACTGGTGTACCACGCCAAGAACGGCCGTTCGGTGTACAGCTTCTGCATGTGCCCAGGCGGCACCGTGGTCGCGGCCACCAGCGAGCCTGGCCGCGTCGTTACCAACGGCATGAGCCAGTACTCGCGTAACGAACGTAATGCCAACTCCGGCATCGTCGTCGGCATCGACCCGGAACGCGACTACCCGGGTGGCCCGTTGGCCGGTATCGAGCTGCAGGAGCGCCTGGAAGCCCACGCCTACGTGATGGGTGGCAGCAACTACCAGGCACCGGCGCAGTTGGTTGGCGACTTCGTGGCCGGCAGGCCGTCCACGGCCCTGGGCAGTGTCGAACCGTCTTATAAACCGGGCGTGACCCTGGGCGACCTGGCGCCGAGCTTGCCGGACTTCGCCATCGAGGCGATCCGCGAAGCACTGCCGGCATTCGATCGGCAGATCAAGGGCTACAACCTGCACGATGCGGTGCTGACCGGTATCGAGACGCGCACGTCTTCGCCGCTGCGCATTACCCGGGGTGAGGACTTCCAGAGCCTGAACCTGAAGGGGCTGTTCCCAGCAGGCGAAGGTGCGGGTTATGCGGGCGGTATTCTGTCCGCTGGCGTCGATGGCATTCGCATTGCCGAGGCGGTGGCGCGGGATATGCTCGGGCTGAACGCATAAGGCCCGCTTCTGGTAGGAGCAGCCTTGTGCTGCGAAGAGGCCGGTGGCAGCACATAGAGCTTCGCTGCTTTCACCGGCCTCTTCGCAGCGCAAGGCTGCTCCTACACGGAATCGAGTCTGCGGGGCCCTGCAGTGCCAGAAAAGCCTGCAGAGATAATCGGATTTACCCTACCCACGCATTCCGCAACACCGTCTAGGCTTGCCACAGCCCAGGCAGCAATAACATATAACAAAAACGAATATAGTTTTTGTTTTAAAGCATATCGCCACAGGCTAGGGTGTACGCCCGTTTCATCCTTAATCTCTCAGGGAGAGCCCATAGCCCGTGCGTAGCCTCTTCACCCGATTCTTTCAGCTCGAAGCTGCCAGCGGTCTGCTGCTGATCGCCGCGGCCGTTCTTGCGCTGGTCATCAACAACTCACCTTTGTCCTTCCTGTACAACGGCCTGCTCGACGTCCCGGTGGCGGTCAAAGTTGGCGCGCTGGAAATCGCCAAGCCCTTGCTGCTGTGGATCAACGACGGCCTGATGGCGCTGTTCTTCCTGCTCATCGGCCTGGAGGTCAAGCGCGAGGTGGTCGACGGCCACCTCTCCAAGCCCTCGCAGATAGTCCTGCCCGCTACCGCTGCGGTGGGTGGCATGGTGATACCCGCACTGATCTACTGGTTCATCAACCGCGACGACCCGGCTGCGGTCGCCGGCTGGGCCATCCCCACCGCCACCGACATTGCCTTCGCCCTTGGCGTGCTGGCACTGCTGGGCAAGCGCGTACCGGTCTCGCTGAAGCTGTTCCTGATGACCCTGGCGATCATCGATGACCTGGGTGCGATCATTGTCATTGCCCTGTTCTATTCGGGCACCTTGTCGAGCGTCTCGCTGTTGCTGGCCGGCGCCTGCCTGGTAGCGCTGCTGGCCATGAACCGCCTTGGCGTGGTCAAACTCGGGCCCTACCTGATCATCGGCCTGGTGCTTTGGGTGTGCGTGCTCAAGAGCGGTGTTCACGCCACGCTGGCGGGTGTCGCCCTGGCGCTGTGCATCCCACTGCGCACCCGCAACGCCGAAACGTCGCCGCTGCTTTCCCTGGAGCATGCCCTGCACCCTTGGGTTGCCTACGCCATTCTGCCGCTGTTCGCCTTCGCCAACGCCGGTGTTTCGCTGGCAGGCATGAACCTGGACAGCTTCACTCATCCAGTACCGCTGGGTATCACTGTCGGCTTGCTGTTGGGTAAGACGGTAGGGGTCTTCGGCCTGACCTGGGTCGCGATCAAACTTGGCATGGCCGCGTTGCCGGCAGGCGCAAACTGGGGGCAATTGCTGGGGGTGGCGATCCTCTGTGGCATCGGCTTCACCATGAGCTTGTTCGTGGGCTCGCTGGCATTCGTGCCAGGCAGTAGCGATTATGCGGGCATGGACCGCATGGGCATCCTTACGGGCTCGTTCTTCGCCGCGGTCATCGGCTATGCCGTCACTGCCATGGCCAGCCGCAAACCCCTCGCAAGCTAAAAAAAGTGGCATTAAAAAACCCCGACTGGCGTGGCCATGTCGGGGTTTTTTATTGTTGCGCTATAACCGGGTCAAGGCTCAGTGCGAGACGCGGCTGGTACCGTCGACGGTCATGATGCGAACACGGTCGCCAACCCGGAAAATCTCGTTTTCCTGAACGGCCTGCACATAGGCACGCATGCTGCCGTCATCTTCACGCACGGTGATTTCAACACCCTGGGTGCGAGTGATGCCTTCCTCGGCGGCAGAACCTGCCAGGCCACCCGCCACTGCACCAATTACGGCAGCAACGATGCTGCCGCGGCCACCACCGACTGCACTGCCGGCAACGCCACCGACAATGGCGCCAGCGCCACCGCCGATTGGGGTCTTGGTGCCTTCGATCTTGACCGGACGGAGGGATTCGATGGTACCCATACGCACTGTCTGCACGCGACGGGCCTCATCACGGGAGTAGCTATCGCCGGTCAGGCTCGAGGCACAGCCCCCCAGCAACAGCGACATGGTGGTAAAGGTCGCCACCAGCAAAGCGGATTTACGCATAGGTAAAATCTCCAAAAGTCATCGGTGTCCATTAGACGCTGCGCGTTGACGGCTGTCACGACGCAGACGCAATAAAATTGTTTTCATTCAGCCTGGGTACAGCCTGCATGGACTGTATCGTGGGGCCTTTCAAGTGAGACCAAGGATAGCCATGGATTACTTCATCGTCGTGGTGACAACTGTCGCAGGGCTGTACTTCCATGGGTGGCTGTATGTGCGCATGCGCCGCTGGATGGACCGCGACCTGGCGCTATCGCTGGCCGGGAAGGATGCGCAGAAGCGTGACTACATGTTGCAGCGGCTGGAGCAGGCACGCAAAGAGAAGGTCAAGCGCAAGGCGCTGGCGAGTTGGTTGGAGCGGGAGGCGGCGGCTTATACGAGGTAACCTGATCGATCGCTGGGGCCGCGTTGCGGCCCATCGCGACACAAGGCCGCTCCTACAGGGGAACGCGCCAGTTGCTGGATACACGATCTCCTGTAGGAGCGGCCTTGTGTCGCGATGGGCTGCAAAGCAGCCCCAGGATCTCAGGGTGCCAGCCGCTCTCGCAGCCATTGCCCATCGACCAGGCGGTAATTCAACCGGTCATGCAGGCGGCTCGCCCGCCCCTGCCAGAACTCGATACGCTCAGGCAACAGACGGTACCCTCCCCAGTGCTCGGGGCAATGCGGCTGAGTGTCACAGAACCGCGCCTCGGTCGCCTTTACCAGCGCTTCCAACGCTTCGCGGCCGGTTATTACCTGGCTTTGCGGCGAGGCCCAAGCCCCCAGGCGGCTGCCCAGCGGTCGCACCTGGTAGTAGTCGTCCGACTCCTTGGCCGTGACCTTTTCCACACGCCCTTCGATACGTACCTGGCGCTCCAGCGCCGGCCAGAAGAACGTCATGGCGGCGAAAGGGTTGGCCTGCAGTTGCTGGCCCTTGGCACTTTCGTAGTTGGTGAAGAAGGTAAAACCACGGTCATCGAGCCCCTTGAGCAGCAAGACGCGGCAATGGGGCCGGCCTTCGCCATCGACCGTGGCGAGGGTCAAGGCGTTGGCCTCGACCGGGGGTTGTTCAGTCTTCACCGCATCGGCGAACCACTGGTGGAACAAAGCGAACGGCTCCCCCGGGGCCTGGGCTTCTGCCAGGCCATCACGGGTGTAGTCGCGGCGCATATCGGCCAGGGTTTGAGTCATGGCTGCGTTTCCTTGACGATCAGTTGGTCTTCGCAGGGCTGTTGGCGGCTACTTTCTTGTCGGTGGTCGCCTTCTTGGCAGCGGGCTTGGCCGGCGCGGCTTTGCTTTTTGCAGCCGTCTTGGCGGGTGCCTTGGCCTTGGCGACAGGCTTTTTCGCGGCCGGTTTGGCAGCGGCCTTGGCAGCCGGTTTGGTGCTGACGGCCTTGGCGGCAGGTGCCTTGGCATCTTGCACTGCGACCATCGACGCTGGGGTCGGTGCCGGCGCGGCCTGTTGGTACTTGGCCAGCAGCGCGAGCATGGTGTTCTGTGGCGTCAGCAGCAATTCCACACGGCGGTTCAGTGCACGGCCTTCGGCGCTGTCGTTGGCGGCGCGCGGCATTACCGACCCCATCCCCTTCAGGCTCAGGCGATCACGTTGCAGGCCGCTGAGGCGGAAAATCGCCGACACCGAGGCGGCGCGCTCCAGGCTGAGCTTCTGGTTAGCCGCTGCAACACCGCTGCTGTCGGCATGGCCCAGCACCAACACGGCGGTCTTGGAATCGCCCTCGACGGTCTTGGCCACACGGGTGATCGGGCCCAGGGTCATCGGCAGCAGCATGTTCGGGCGATCAGGGTTGTAGGAGCTGTCCACCGGAATGGTCACCGCCAATACGTTGTCACGGCGCTCCAGTTCCAGCTTGCTGTCCTTGATCGCTTCACGCAGCTTGGGCTCGTATTCGTCCAACCAGGCCTGGGTGGCTTTCTGGTCGATCTTGGGTACAACAGGCCCTTTGGCCGTGTCGTCGCCGCCAAACGGCCACCACCAGCGGCTTGCGCTTTCAGACTTGGCATCGGCCTTGGCGACCTTTTCGGTGACGGCTTGCTTCACTTCCTGCTCGGCAACCTGGTCCGACCCAAAAGGCCACCAGTTGAAACCACTGTCCTTCGCGGCGTCCGGGGAGTGGCTGGCGCAGCCGGTAACGGCGGTCAGGCACAGGGCGAGTGCTAAGGTTTTATGTGAAGACATCAGCGATACACCATGAAATAGAAGGAAATTTTGCCAACGCACTTAACGCGTAGACATTGAGGATAGTCAAAGGGGTCAGCCAATACCCGCATTACCCGATCAAAGGCAACTGGCAAGAACGCGGACCAACTTCTGGGCTCTTGGGTCCATGAGCACATACGGGCCAAGGGTATTGACCACAAAACCGAATGCCACATCGTGCTCTGGGTCGGCGAAACCTACTGAGCCGCCCGCGCCGGGATGCCCGAACGCACGGGCACCGAGGCCAAAGGTGGCATTGGCCACCTCGGGCTGGTCAAGCATGCAGCCCAGGCCGAAACGGGTCTGGGTCAGCAAGGTGCGATCCTGGCCGATACTGTGCTCACGGGTGAGTTCGTCGAGCAGCTCGGACTCGAGCAGGCTGCCATCGAGCAGCCCGGCATAGAAGCCTGCCAGGCTGCGGGCATTGCCGTGGCCATTGGCCGCCGGTTGCTGCATGCGCCGCCACTCGGGCTTGTTGGTACTGGTGAGAATCGCTGGCGGGTTGGTGAACGCACGGGTCGACAGCGCCTCGGGCTCACGCATGGTCACCTGCAGCAAGCGCTGGGCCGCGGCATCGCCGGGGTTACCTTTGCCGCGTGCGATATGCGCCACACGGTAAAACTCGTCATCCGCCAGGCCGACATGGAAGTCCAGCCCCAACTGCCGGGCCGTACGGGCCACGATCGAATCGCCTGGGCCACGGCCGTCTGCACGGCGGATCAGCTCCCCGATCAGCCAGCCATAAGTGATGGCGGCGTAGCCGTGTTCGGTGCCGGGCGCCCACCACGGGGTTTCGGCGGCCAAGGCATCGACCATCGCCTGCCAGTCATACAACGCCTCGGCAGGCAGCAACTCACGGATGGCCGGCAGGCCAGCGCGATGGCTGAGCAACTGGCGCAGGGTGATGGACTGCTTGCCGGCCTGAGCGAATTCGGGCCAGTAATGCGCGACCGGAACATCCAGCGCCAATTTGCCCTCGCCTACCAGTTGCAAGGCGGTGACGGCGGTGAAAGTCTTGGTGCAGGAGAACAGGTTGGCGATGGTGTCGCTGTGCCAGGCCTGCTGCCCGTCCTTGTCGCTGGTGCCCGCCCACAGGTCGATCACGGTCTCGCCGCCCACCTGGATGCACAGCGCCGCGCCACGCTCCTGGGGATCATCGAACAACTCGGCGAAGGCTTCACGCACCGCCTCGAACTTCAGCTCATAGTGACCCTGGATCTGCACCCACTGTTCTCCGTACGACCTTCTGAAAATGGCGTGCATTGTTTCAGTAGTTGGCGGTTTTGCAAACTGGCTTAGGCTGGGTGGTCGCAGGTAAAGGGGCCGTTTGACGGCCCCGATGGCTCACGGCTGCGGCTTGGCCAACTGCGCGCGCAACTGACCAATGGCCTGCTGGTTGTTTTTACGCACCGCCTCGACGAACCCTGGGTAGGGCACATCAGTGATGGCCACCAGCCCCAGGTGCCCGTTCTCACCATCGAGCAGCCGCCCACTGGCCGGTTGGTCCAGGTACTGGAACCAATGCGCCCCGACGATCATCGGCTGCGCCAACGCGGCCTTGAGGAAGTTGCCATAGGCCGGCCCACGGTCTTCTTCACGCGCCACCTCCAACGGCCCCGGCCAGAACGGCCCACGGTCGCGGGAGCCGAACTGGAACTCGGACACCAGCACCGGCTTGTCCAGCTCGGCAAGGCGGGCGAAGTCGTAACCGTCCTCAGGCTTGAGGGTATAGAAGTTGAAACTCAGCACGTCGCAGAACTCCGCACAGGCCTTGACCGCTTCTGGCGTGCTCACCGCATAGCGGCCGCCGAGCAGCAGGTGATTGGGCGCGTGCCACTTCAACGAATCGGCGATGGTCTTGAAATAGGTCTCGGCGAACACCTGTTGGAAGTACTGGTAATCCCGCTCGATTTCCGGGTGCTCCGGGTTGGGCAAGGGGGCCTCGAAACCGGGGTCTTCCATCAGCTCCCAGGCGGACAGTTCAATCCCCCAAGCCTTGGACAGGCCCTCCTGGTTGCGGTATTTGTCCCGCAGTTGCTTGAGGAAGGCGCGCTTGGCGGGCACGTCGGTGGTCAGGCGCAGTGTGCCGTAGGCCAGCCCGTAGCGGGCCTTGGGGTCATTGCCCGGTGCGGCCCAGGCCAGCTCGTTGTCAGCGAAGTAGCCGATCAGCCACGGGTCATCACGGTGGTCCCGGGCGGCGATGGCGACCGCGCGCTCAGTGGCCATGGCGAACCGGGGGTCGAAGGGGTCGGGCATGCTGCCCCACCAGTCCATGCCCGTACTGATGCTGGCGTAGTCACCGACAATCGACAGCGGCAAGGTGTAGGGCATGCGCTTGGCCTGGCCCAACGCCGAATCGCTCCAGTTACCCAGGGTGTTGAAACCCCAGGCTTGCAGGCGATCGAGCGCGTGCGTCTGCCAGCGCGAGGCATCCAGCACGAATGGCGGGCACTCTACTGCAGGCTGCCCCTCAACGCTGGGCGGGCAAGGTTTGCCATAGGTGCGCTGAATATTGGCGGCATAGAAGTCGAACCAACGCCCCTGCTTGAAGTTGCGCCCTTGCGACGAGGCATTGCCGTCGTCGTTGTTACCCTTGCCATAGAACGCCGCCAGCGGATCATTATCGCCGGGCAGCGCCTTGAACATGCCGTCACGGCCTTCGACGTAGGTGCGCCCGCCATCCGCGGCCACGGCGTTGACACCCAGCGAGTAGAACGGGTGGCCATCCGGCGTTACCAGGTACCAGCGCCCATCACGCTTCTCGGTTCGGAAAAAGCCCTTGGCCTCGAACGCCGCCCCGTCCAGCAGCCCGCCATAGGTGTCCAGGGGCTGCTTGCCAAGCTCTGCCAGCCAGCCCTTGAGTTGCTGCTGTTCGCGCACATCGGCAGCCTTGAGCTGCTCGTCGCTGCCGATTTTTTCAGGCCATTGGCCACGCGTGGACTGGCCATAAGCGTCAATCAGCTCGTGGTAGGCCGCTTTATAGGCCTGGTCGTCATCCTGAATACCCACTTTCTCGATCAGCAGGCTCTGCGCCACCTTGGGGTTGGGGATCGTCAGGCTGACAGAGGCCACTTGCTTAAGGTCTACAGCGCCCGCGCTACTGGTCAGCAGCAGGCGCTGGCCGGCATACGTCCACGGCATTGGCGGGCCAGCGCGCATACCCTGGCTCAACGGCGAGGTGGCCGTGAGCGGCACCATCACTGTCTGGGCCGGCCCGGCTGGCAGGTCGATGCGGCTGGTCAGCGTGCGGCCATCAGTGCCCAGCACAGTGACATCCACAGTCAGCGCCCAATCCATGGCGCTTTGCAGGCGCAAGGTCAGGAACTGCCCGGCCGACCAGTCCCAGGCACCGCTTTGTGGGCTCAGGCGCAGGGTCGGCCGCTCGACCGGGTTGAACACCACACGCCGCAGCACCTCCCCCCCGGCCGTTTGCTCTGCGTTGTACTGCGGCATGCCGGCATCTTCGGTCACCACGTTGACCACCGAGGCCGGGCGCACGAAGCTGAACAGCGTCTGCTGCCCGGCCAGCAAGGGCGAGCTGAACAACAGGGCGAATACGACAGGCAGGGTACGGCGGACCATAGGGCTGGGGCTCTCCTTCAGGGCCCTCGTGAGCCCAAGACTGAGTGATGGACAACAAGCCGGAGCAGTGTGCTCCGGCCGTCAGGAAATCTCCCGCCGGAAGGGCGGCAGCGCATTGAGAATAGCCTTGCCGTAGCGCTGGGTGACCAAGCGCCGATCGAGCAAGGTGATGACGCCGCGATCCTGCTCGGTCCGCAGCAACCGGCCACAGGCCTGGATCAGCCGCAACGAGGCATCCGGCACGGCAATTTCCATGAACGGGTTGCCGCCGCGGGCTTCGATCCACTCGGCCAGGGCCGCCTCGACCGGGTCGTCGGGCACGGCGAAGGGGATCTTGGCGATCACCACATGCTCGCAATAGGCACCGGGCAAATCGACACCTTCGGCAAAGCTGGCCAGGCCGAACAACACGCTGTGCTGGCCGTCATCGACCCGCGCCTTGTGCTTGTTCAAGGTCTCCTGCTTGGACAGGTTGCCCTGGATCAGCACCAGCTTGCGCCAGTCCCGGTCCAGGCCGTCGAACACATCCTGCATCTGCTTGCGCGACGAGAACAGCACCAGCGCACCGCGGGCATCGTCGAGCATGTTGGGCAGCTCGCGGATGATGGCGGCGGTGTGCGCCGCCGCATCACGTGGGTCGGCGCCCAGGTCGGGCACCCGCAGCAGGCCGGCATCACCATGCACGAACGGGCTGGGGACCACGCAGGTAACGGCATCACGCGGCAGGCCCGAACGCATGCGGTAGCGGTCGAACTTGCCCAGGGCGGTGAGCGTGGCCGAGGTCACCAGCGCGCCGTGGGCGACACTCCACAGGCTGCGACGGAGCATTTCGGCGGCGAGAATGGGGCTGGCGTTGACTTCGATGTCGAACAACGCTCCACTTTCGGCCAGGGTCAGCCAACGCGCCATGGGCGGGCTGTCTTCGGGGTCTTCGGCGGTGAAGGCCGTCCACAGCTCCCAGTTGCCCTGTGCGCGGGTCACCAGGCTGCCGAACAGCGGGTACCATTCTTCGGCCTGGTGGCTGGCGATACCGATATTGACTTCACCGTCCATGCCTTCCTTCAGCAGGTCGGCCAGGCGAGTGAACAGGTCGTTGAGACGGGCGAAGCCCTTTTTCAGTTCGATGCCCACCTCGCGGATCTGCTCCGGCACCACGCCCCCTTCGAAGCGATAGCGCGGGCGTTCACGGCCCTCGGTGTCTTCACTGGGGCGGAAGTCCGCGACCTGTTCGCACAGGGTGAACATGAACTGCTGCTGGGTGCGGATCTCACGTGCCAGCTCCGGCACCTGTTCGATCAGTTTGCCCAGGTCACCCGGCAACGGGTGCTGAGCCAGCAGCTTGGTGAGGTTCTTGGCGGTCTGCTCCAGCCAGTCGGCCGTGGAGCGCAGGCGCGAGTAATGCGCGAAGTGGCCAATGGCTTTGTCTGGCAGGTGGTGGCCTTCGTCGAACACGTACATGGTGTCGCGTGGGTCGGGCAACACCGCGCCGCCCCCCAGGGCCAGGTCAGCCAGGACCATGTCATGGTTGGTGACGATCACGTCGACCTTGCCCATGCCCTCGCGCGCTTTATAGAACACGCACTGCTGGAAGTTAGGGCAGTGGCGGCCGGTGCATTGACTGTGATCGGTCGTCAGGCGTGCCCAGTCCTGGTCTTCCAGGGCTTCGGACCAGCTGTCGCGGTCGCCGTCCCAGCGGTTGCCCGCCAGTTTCTCGATCATGCTGTTGAACAGTTTCTGGCTGCGCTCGTCGACTTCGATGTGGAAGCCTTCTTCCTCGAACAACTGCGCGGTGGCCGATTGTGCGTGGCCTTCTTGCAGCAGCACATCGAGCTTGGACAGGCACAGGTAGCGGCCGCGTCCCTTGGCCAGGGCGAAGCTGAAATTCAGCCCGCTGCTGCGCATCAGGTCGGGCAGGTCCTTGAAGACGATCTGCTCTTGCAGGGCGACGGTCGCGGTGGCGATGACCAGGCGCTTGCCGGCAGCCTTGGCGGCCGGGATCGCGGCCAGCGCATAGGCGACCGTCTTGCCGGTACCAGTACCCGCTTCGACGGCGACAACGGCAGGCTCGCCGGCACGGCGGCCTTCATCGTCGCAGGCGATGTCGCCGAGCACCTTGGCCACTTCGGCGATCATCAGGCGCTGGCCGTAGCGCGGCTTGAGGCTCTTGGCTTCGAGAAAACGCGAGTAGGCGCCCTGGATGGTGGCTTTGAGTTCGTTGCTGATCATGGTCTGCAGGCGCCCGGAGGGCTGGATATATTTTCAGTGTTTCGCATGGGCGGCTATCATACCCCGCTATTGCCCTTTATGCCGCATGGAGATCCGGATGCTTGCCTTTGCCCTCCCCTACACACTGCATGTCCTGGCCGCGCTGGTCTGGGTCGGCGGCATGTTCTTCGCCTGGCTGGTGCTGCGGCCGGCAACGGTTGCAGCCCTCGACGGGCCTGCGCGCCTGCGGTTGTGGGTGGAAGTTTTCCGACGCTTCTTCAGATGGGTCTGGTTGGCGGTCGCGATTTTGGCGATCAGTGGTATCGGCATGTTGCACATGCGCTTCACAGGCTTCGAGACCGCGCCCAAGTACGTGCATGTGATGATCGGTGGCGGCATTGCCATGTTCGCCCTGTTCATGCGCATCCAGGCCTTGCTGCTGCCAGAGCTGAAAACAGCCGTGCAGGCCGAGGACTGGGCGGCGGGGGCCGCGGTACTGGGCAGGATTCGACGGATGGTCGGCATCAACCTGCTGCTGGGCATCGCGGTGGTGGCAGTGGCCAGCTCGCGGTGGGTGCTGTAGGCGACGCAACCCTGGGCCGCGCCGCCCGCGCGGGTCAAAGGCGCTGCAGAATCAACTCACCCGAGGCGCCGGCCAGGCCTGGCTGGCCCGGTTGCCCCGGCCGCCCGCTGGCACCGGCATCGGTGCGATAGACCAAACACCCCTTACTCGCCCCGCCTTTGCCTGCCTTGCCCGCTGTGCCGGCCTGGCCTGGGGCACCGCCATCCAGGCGCACCACAATGCGCGATTGAGCAAAGCCCTGCGGCACACTCAGGCGAATTCGCCCACCCGCCGCACCGTCATGCCCGTTGCCGCCATCATCGCCATTGGCGCCGCGGCTGGCTTGGCCCCAGGTGCAGCCCCCGGCTTGGCCGTTGGCACCATCGAGGCCTGCATAACCCGGCGCGCCGGCGCCGCCTCGGGCATCGATCGACAGTTGCTCGGCCTCTAACTCATCCAGCTTCAAGTCCAGGCTTCGCCCGGAACGGGCCGCACGCTGGTAGGTGCCTGGCGCACCCGGGGCACTGATTTCGCTGCCCTCACCCAGCCGGGCACTGCGTGCTTCAATGCGCAGCGGGTGGTCAGCGGGGGCAATGGCGATACGCGCCTCGCGCCCCAGTTGCAGGTGATCGACCTTCAACTCGGTAAGCGTGGCAGGCAAAAGCAGCGTCGCCGAGTCGGCCACGCGCAGGGACTCAAGGTGCACGCTGGCCGACTTGTCGGGCAAGCGCAGCATGGAATTGGAAGCCACTTCAAGGCTTTCGGCCTGGGCCAAGGGCGCGGCCAACACCGCCAGCAACATCAGATTACGCATTGCGCGGCGCCTCCTGCGCACGAGGAATGGACATGACATGGAAGATCCCCGTCAGCAGGATCTGCAAGCGGTCGAACCAACGGTGGCTGCGCCCACGCAGGCTGGCGTTGAAGAACAACACCTCGAGCACATGCAGGCTCAGCAAGACAATGCCTGCCGCGTTGATCAGAAGATTGAATGGCAAGGGTTGCGGCATCAACAGATTGAACAGCGCCACGCCCCAGAAGATAACGGTCAGGACCTTGCCCAGGCCCAGGATGAACTTCATAGCCCCGCCCCTCTACATTTATTGTTATGTCGAAGCGGCCCGTTCGAGCGAGCCGTGCGACCAACAGTACCTGTAATGCCAAGGCGTGCGCCAGAGGCCCTGCAGTGACGCTTGTCGGATCGAACTGCCCAGCAGCCTGCGCCCGCGCCACTGCTCCAGGCGCGGACGCTGGTGCTGGCCGTCACCGCTGGATCTTGATCTCGGTGCGACGGTTCATGGCGCGCCCATCGGCCGTGGCGTTGTCAGCCACTGGCTGGGTTTCACCGGCACCCACTATCGAGACGAAGCTGCTGCGCGGCACACCGCTCTCGACCAGGTAATCGGTCACCGAATGGGCACGGCGCTCGGACAGTTTCTGGTTATAGGTGTCAGAGCCCACGCTGTCGGTATGGCCGCTGACACTCAGGCGGGCACTCGGTGCTTCCTGTTTGAGGCGGGTGGCGATGGTGTTCAGCCGCTCTTTATCCTTGGCGGTCAGACGCGCAGAGTCGAACTCGAAGTGCACATCGCGGATGACGATGACTTCTTCCTTCTGCACCACGACTTCCTCGACCACCGCGACCGGTTCTGGCGGGCAGCCATTGGCATCGACCTGCACACCGCGTGGGGTGCCGGGGCACTTGTCACGGCTGTCCGGCACGCCGTCACCATCCTCGTCGCCATCGCCATGGGCCCAGCAATAGCCCGCCGCCAGGCCACCGCCCAGCAACGCGCCCCAGCCAGCCCAGCTGGAACTCTCGATGGCACCCAAGGCGGCGCCGCCTACGCCCCCGACGGCAGCACACTTCGGCCAGTCGGTTTTTTGCAAACCTGCACAACCAGTCAACACACTGGTGAGCAGTACCAGGGGTATCGCTGTGCGTACTATGCTCATTTTCGTTGCTTCTCCTAGGGGAATCGGCATAAGGCCGATCTCTGGGAGTAAAGACCGCGCAATCCATCCCTGCCAGCAATCAGCCACGACGCGGTCACATGCCGCTTTGCCCAGGCGCTGCGGCCCGTTAGTCTTGGATGACTTGAACGAGGATTGGCAATGACCGACGGTTTTTCCCAGCGCACGCCCCAGCAGGCCTTGGCGGCCCTGCTCGAGCGTTTTACCCCTCAACGCCTGTTGCTGGTAGGCACGCGCTTCCCCGCACTGGACGCCTTTGCCGAGGCACACCCGCAGGTGGCCATCGCAACGACTGCACCCGGCCCGTTGCCGGCAGACCTTGCCGGTCAACGCTTCGACTTGGCGGTGCTGGTGGACTGCCTGGAGCACCTGCCCAAGCGTACCGGCCTGGAACTGCTGGGCGGCATTCGTAACCTTAATGCCAGCCGGGTTGCGGTGCTGGCCGACCTCTCGGCCTGCGGTTGGCAAGACACCGACTTTTTCGCCCTGGCCTTGTCTGCCAGCGAAAAATTCCGTCGTGAAGGGCAGGTATTGAGCCTCTTCACCTATGATCTACATGACTACAAGCAAGTCCCGGACTGGCTCAATGCGCGATTCTGGGCCAACCCTGAAAATTTTGGAAAGTACTGGTGGTGATGATGAGTGTCTCGGTCTGCCCTTGCGGCAGTGGCAACCTGCTCGACGCCTGCTGCGGGCACTACCATGCCGGAACCCCGGCGCCGGATGCCCAGACGCTGATGCGCTCGCGCTACAGCGCTTACGTGCTGGGCCTGATCGACTACCTGGTGAGCACCACCCTGCCGGCTCAACAAGCGGCGCTGGACCGCGCCGCCATGGCCAGCTGGAGCGCCCAGAGCACCTGGTTGGGGCTGGAGGTCGAAAGCGCCGAGGTGCTGGGCGGCCAACCCGAGCACGGTTTTGTCACCTTCACCGCGCGCTGGCACGATGTGGACGGCGATCACCAGCACCGCGAGCGCTCGGCGTTCGTCCAGCATGAGGGGCGCTGGTACTTCATCGACCCCACGGTCGGGCTGAAGGCCGGGCGCAACGACCCTTGCCCCTGCGCCAGCGGTCAGAAGTTCAAGAAATGCTGCGCCAGTTACGTGGCCAGCTGAGCATGATCGCCCAGGCCCGCGTACTGCTGCTCGGCGCCCTGCTGGCACTGCTGGCAGGCTGCGTCAGCTGGGGCGGCGACGACTGGCGCGAACCTGAGGTGCACCTGGTCAGGGTCGAAACGGTCAAGGCCAGGCTGCTTGAGCAGGAGTTCGTGCTGCACCTGCGCGTCGACAACCCGAATGACAGCCGCTTGTTCATCCGCAGCCTGGCGTATTCGATACGGCTCAACGACCTGCTGCTGGTGCAGGATGAGACCAGTGTGTGGCGCAGCGTCGGCGGTCATGCCCGGCGCACCTTCAAGATCACCGCGCGGACCAACCTGTGGCAGCACCTCAAGCCGCTGGCCAAGCTGCTTAAAAGTGAGCAACCGCTGCATTACACCTTGCAGGGCGAGCTGGCCACCGGGTTGCTGTTCCACCGGGACCTGCACTTGTCGCGCAGTGGTGAGATAATCCCCGGTGATTTCATACCGGAGTAACTTTGCAATGACCCAGCAACCTCATGTTCATGGCCCTGACTGCAACCACGATCATGATCACCACCACGATCACGACCATGGCCATGTGCACGGCCCGCACTGCAACCACGGCCATCAGGAACCTGTTCGTAACGCCCTGAAGGACGTTGGCCGCAACGATCCTTGCCCTTGCGGCAGCGAGAAGAAGTTCAAGAAGTGCCACGGCGCTTGATCGGCACGTTGTACTGAGGGCCTGGGTGTAGGGCTTGAGTGATGTGGTGTTCCCAAGATCGAGCGCCGCGCGGGCGGCGCTTCGCAGCACAAGGCTGCTCCCACATCTGTTTCGGGCCAATTATTCCTGAGGCATTAGCGCGCGGTCCCTTGGCGGCTGACACGATATCGAGTCGAACAAACAAGGCGGTCGCGCGCCTCTCTCACAGGCTTTACTGGCCGGAAACAGATGTGGGAGCAGCCTTGTGCTGCGAAGCGCCGCGCGGGCGGCGCTCGATCTTGAGAACACCACAACACTCAACCCCTACACCTGCCGCCCCTCGCCCATCGCCCCTCCCACATACCATTCGTAAATAAACCGCCTAAGCACCTTGCACCGCGCCTGCGTGCTCACTACCTTAGCGCCTTCCAAACCCCCGCCACGCCTTGCAGGAGCCTTGTCATGGCCGCCCCCGCCTTTCCTCCCTTCCGCCCGCGGTTCACGACCGCTGCCACGCTGCTCGGCATGCTCGGACTCGCCGGTTGCCAGATGGGCGGCTACCAGGACAGCGTGCCACCGACCACCGGCGTACAGCCGCTCAAAGGCCTGGCACAAAACGTCTCGGTACGGCGCAATGCCATGGGCGCGCCGTTGATCGAGAGCGGCAACTTCCATGATGCGCTGTTCAGCCTCGGTTACGTACACGCCGGGGATCGCATCGAGCAGATGGTCGCCATGCGCCTGCTCGCCCAAGGCCGCCTCGCCGAACTTGCCGGCAGCGATGCCCTCGACATCGACCGCCTGATGCGCGCCGCCAACCTCAAGCAAAGCGCCGCCCAGCAATACGCCGACGCCTCGCCACGGCTCAAGCGCTTCTTCGAGGTCTACGCCCGCGGCGTCAACGCCTACCTGTTCCGCTACCGCGACAAGCTGCCCGCCAGCCTGGCCAGCAGCGGCCATCGCCCTGAGTACTGGAAGCCAGAAGACTCGGCGCTGATCTTCAGCCTGTACGCCTTCAGCCAATCGGTAAACCTGCAAGAAGAACTCAGCGCCCTGACCCTGGCGCAGAAGGTCGGCAGCGACAAGCTGGCCTGGCTGCTGCCCGGCGCACCGGACGAACCGTTGGCCGACAGCGAAGTGGACAAGCTCAAGGGCCTCAACCTCGCCAGCCAGCTACCCGGCTTGCCCGCCCTGGCGGCAGCCAGCCAAAAGCTCGCCGACCTCGACCTGCTCGGCAGCCCAGGCTCGGCCAACCTGGCCTTGGCAGGCCAACGCAGCCGCAGCGGCAAGAGCCTGCTGGCCAGCGACAGCCAGGCCGCCTGGGCGCTAAGCCCGGTGCAGATCCACACGGGCAAGTACCAGGTCGCCGGCCTGTCGCTGCCGGGCCTGCCGATCGTGCTGGCCGGCTACAACGGTAAGATCGCCTGGAGCAGCAGCGCCGTGATGGCCGACAACCAGGACCTGTACCTGGAGCAACTGCGCCGCCAAGGCAACCAACTGAGCTACCTGGCCGACGGCAAATGGCTGCCAGCACGAGCACGCAGCGAAACCTTCTTCGTGCGTGGCCAACGCCCGCTGCGCGAGGTCATGTACGACACGCGCCACGGCACCCTGCTTGCCCAGCCGGCAAGCGCCAGCCTGGGCCTGGCCCTGAACCTGCCTCAGTTCAAGGGCGACCGCAGCCTCGACGCGCTGTTCGACCTGACCCGCGCCAAGACCGTCGAACGGGCATTCGACAGCACCCGCGAAGTCGCCGCCGCGGCGCTCAACTTCGTCTTCGCCGAGCCAGAGCACATCGGCTGGCAAGTCAGCGGGCGCTACCCTAACCGCCGCGAAGGCCAGGGCCTGCTGCCTTCGCCCGGCTGGGACGGCCGTTACGACTGGGACGGTTACGCTGACCCGATGCTGCACCCATACGATCAGGACCCGCCGGCTGGCTGGATCGGCCACGCCAACCAGCGCAGCCTGCCGCGCGGCTACGGCATGCAGTTGTCCAACACCTGGTACTACCCCGAGCGCGCCGAGCGCCTGGCTCAGTTGGCAGGCAACGGCCGTCACGACAGCCGCAGCCTGATGGCCCTGCAAAACGATCAAGTCACCCTGCTGGCCGACAAGCTCAAGCAGATGTTCGACGCACCGGGCATGGCTCAACCACTCAAGCAAGCCATCGATGCTCTGCCACCTACTCAGCGTGACAAGGCCCGCGACGCCTTGGCCCGGCTCAAGGCATTCGATGGCCGGCTGAGCCCTGTGTCGGCAGACGCCGCGCTGTACGAGCTGTTCCTTCAGGCCTTCGCCCGCGAAACCTTCCTCGACGACCTCGGGCCAGAATCCAGCCCTGCCTGGCAGGCGTTCGTCAGCAACGCGCGGCTCTCCTACTCGGCACAGGCCGACCACCTGCTGGGCCGCGAAGACAGCCCGTTCTGGGATGACCGCAGCACCCCGCAGAAAGAAGACAAGCCGGTGATTCTCGCCCGCAGCCTGGCCGCTGCGGTGGATGCCGGCACTGCGCAACTCGGCGCCGACCGCCGCGCTTGGCAGTGGGGCAAGCTGCACCAGTACCGCTGGCCGGCACCGGCCTACCATGGCCTGGGTGATGCCCTCAGCCGTTCACCGCTGGCTGCCGGCGGCGACTTCAGTACCCTGGCCCTCACCCCCTACGCCTGGGGCAGTGACTTCGACACCCGCCTGCCAGCATCGGCACGCATGGTCGTCGATTTCGGCCAAGCCGAACCGTTGCAGGTGCTGACCAGCAGTGGCCAGTCCGGCAACGCGGCAAGCCCGCACTACAGCGACGGGTTGGATGCCTGGTTCAAGGGGCGCTTCATGAGCCTGCCGCTGCAACCGCAGAACTTTGGGCGGGCCTATGGGAGCCAGCGGCTGACCTTGGTACCGGGTCGGTGAAGGGGATGGTGTGATGCCGTGAGTGCATGACGCCTCCCTTGTAGCGCCTGTGAGATCGAGCGCCGCCCGCGCGGCGCTTCGCAGCACAAGGCTGCTCC
Source organism: Pseudomonas sp. DCB_AW (assembly GCF_026240895.1). Classification (NCBI taxonomy): domain Bacteria; kingdom Pseudomonadati; phylum Pseudomonadota; class Gammaproteobacteria; order Pseudomonadales; family Pseudomonadaceae; genus Pseudomonas; species Pseudomonas sp. DCB_AW. Next base: position 61,406 of record NZ_JAPFCE010000015.1, on the reverse strand, counting down.
TACATCTGTTTCGGGCCAATTATTCCTGAGACGAGGGCACGCGACCTTCTTGGCGTAACCGTAAAAATGTAGGAGCAGCCTTGTGCTGCGAAGCGCCGCACGGGCGGCGCTCGATTTCACAGGCGCCACAACCCCCACGACGAACTCACTCGAACTTCCCATCACCCACCGCGCTCCTAACTGGTAACCCACCACCGGCGCCCGTGCCATGGACCTCGTTATCGCCCGCCCCGAAGGCCTGTACTGCCCGCCCGGTGATTTCTACATCGACCCCTGGCGGCCGGTGGACCGTGCCATCATCACCCACGGCCACGGCGACCACGCCCGCACCGGCAATAACCATTACCTGACCGCCGCACCCGGCGCAGGCATCCTGCGCAGCCGACTGGGCCAGGACATCAACCTGCAAACCTTGGCCTACGGCGAGCGCATCCTCCACCACGGTGTCACCCTGAGCTTGCATCCCGCCGGCCATGTACTGGGCTCGGCGCAAGTACGCCTGGAATACCAGGGCCAGGTTTGGGTCGCTTCGGGCGACTACAAAGTCGAACCCGACGGCACCTGCGCTCCCTTCGAGCCAGTGCGTTGCCACACCTTCATCACCGAGTCGACCTTCGGCCTGCCTATCTACCGCTGGCCCCGCCAGCCTGAAGTGTTCGCCGGTATCAACGCCTGGTGGCGCGCCAATTGCGCGCAGGGCAAGGCCAGCGTGCTGTTCTGCTACGCCTTCGGCAAAGCGCAGCGCATTCTCCACGGGCTGGACGCGAGCATCGGGCCGATTCTGGTACACGGCGCGGTCGAGCCGTTGAACCGGGTGTACCGCGAAGCGGGCGTGCACCTGCCGGAAACCCGCTATGCCGGCGACATCCCGCGCAACGCCCCATTAATGCGCCAAGCCTTGGTCCTGGCCCCGCCCTCTGCCGGGGGCAGTAGCTGGATGCGGCGCTTCGGCGATTACAGCGATGCCTTCGCCAGCGGCTGGATGCTGTTGCGCGGCACACGCCGGCGGCGTGGCGTCGACCGCGGCTTCGTGCTGTCAGACCACGCCGACTGGCCGGGCCTGCTGTGGGCCATTGGCCAGACCGGCGCGGAGCGCGTGATGGTCACCCATGGCTCGGTTAACGTGCTGGTGCGCTACTTGAACGAACAGGGCCTGGATGCTCGCGCCTTCGCCACCGAATACGGCGACGAAGACGAGCCCGCGACCTCGGAGCCCGAGGCATGAAAGCCTTCGCCGCACTGTACCTGCGCCTCGATGCGACCACCTCCAGCAACGCCAAGCTCGACGCCTTGCGCGACTACTTTGCCCAGGCGCCTGCCGAGGATGCGGCCTGGGCCGTGTACTTCCTCGCCGGCGGCCGGCCGCGGCAACTGGTGCCAACCCGTGTGCTGCGCGAACTGGCGACTGAGCTGGCAGAACTGCCTGAATGGCTGTTCGAAGAGAGCTATCAAGCCGTGGGCGACCTGGCCGAAACGATCTCGTTGCTGCTGCCCGAGAGCAGCCATGGCAGCGACGAGGGGTTGGCCCACTGGGTCGAGACACACCTGCTGCCCCTTCGTGGCCTGCCGCCCGACGTGATCCGCCAGCGCCTGCCCCCGCTCTGGGCGCAGCTCGACCGGCCAAGCCTGATGCTGTGCCTGAAGCTGATCACCGGCAGCTTTCGCGTCGGCGTGTCCAAGCTATTGGTCACCCGCGCCCTGGCGCAACTGGCCGGCCTGGACGCCAAGCGCGTGGCCCAGCGCCTGGTCGGCTACACCGACATCAGCCACCGCCCTACCGCCGCCGGTTACCAGCAGTTGATCGCTGCCGAGTCGGCAGATGAACACCGCCAGCGTGGCGGTCAGCCCTATCCTTTTTTTCTGGCCCACCCGCTGCAGGCGCCCGTCGAGCAGTTTGACGCGCAACTCGGCCCGCCGAGCGACTGGCAGATCGAATGGAAGTGGGATGGCATCCGCGCACAGGTGGTCAAGCGCGACGGCCAGCTGTGGGTCTGGTCGCGTGGCGAAGAGCTCGTCACCGATCGCTTCCCCGAGCTGCACAGCCTGGCGCAAACACTGCCGGACGGCGTCGTGCTCGATGGCGAGATCCTGGTGTGGAAACCAGGGGCAACGGACGATGCCCTGGCCGTGCAACCCTTCGCACTGTTGCAGCAACGCCTGGGCCGCAAGACCCTGAGCAAGAAGCTGCTGGCCGACGCGCCCGTGGTGCTGCAGGCCTATGACCTGCTGGAATGGCAGGGCGAGGATTGGCGCAACCAGGCGCAGCACGTACGTCGTCAGCAGTTACAACGCCTGGTGGCAGATTACCCGCTGGCGCCTGTGCTGCTTTCGCCCTTGCTCGAAGGGCAAACCTGGGCCGAGCTGGCCGAACAGCGCGAGCAGTCGCGCAGCCTCGGCGTGGAAGGCCTGATGCTCAAGCAGCGCGAGGCCTTGTATGGCGTCGGTCGCACCAAAGACATGGGCACCTGGTGGAAGTGGAAAATCGACCCGTTCAGCGTCGATGCCGTGTTGATCTACGCCCAGCGTGGCCACGGCCGCCGCGCCAGCCTCTACAGCGACTACACCTTCGCCGTCTGGGACGCGCCGCCCGGCACGGCCGGGCGAGCATTGGTGCCCTTCGCCAAGGCGTATTCAGGGCTGAGCGACGAAGAGATGCGCAAGGTTGACGCGATCATCCGCAAAACCACAGTGGAAACGTTCGGCCCGGTGCGCAGCGTGACCCCGACCTTGGTGTTCGAACTGGGTTTCGAAGGCATTGCCCTGTCCAAACGCCATAAAAGCGGCATCGCCGTGCGCTTTCCACGCATGCTGCGCTGGCGCCTGGACAAACCGGTCGAAGAAGCCGACGACCTCGCGACACTGCAGGCACTGCTGATCTGACAGTGCCTAATTCGCACAGGCGCTGACGCAAAAATTATGCTTCTATCTGTGTGCCGACCCGTGTCGCAGACCGTATTCGCCACGTAGCCAGGACTACCATGCACCATTCGACCCACGACCTGCTTTCTCCCGTACCGGGCATTTCACGCCAACTGCACAGCTTTCACTTTGGCCCACGCGGTGGCGGCAAGGTGTACATCCAGGCCTCGCTGCATGCCGACGAACTGCCCGGCATGCTGGTGGCCTGGCACCTCAAGCGCAGGCTGGCCGAGCTGGAACTACAGGGCCGTCTGCAGCGGGAAATCATCCTGGTGCCGGTGGCCAACCCGGTCGGTCTCGAACAAGTGCTGCTGGACGCCCCGTTGGGGCGCTTCGAACTGCAGAGTGGCGAGAATTTCAATCGCAACTTCGTCGATCTGTCCGATTCCATCGGCGATCAGGTCGAAGAACACCTGACCCAGGACGCCGCACACAACGTCGCCTTGATCCGCGAATACCTGCGCCGCGGGCTAGACGCCCACCCGGCACGCACTCCACTCCAGGCCCAACGCCTGATCTTGCAGCGCCTGGCCTGCGACGCCGACCTGATACTCGACCTGCACTGCGACTTCGAAGCCGTCGAGCACCTGTACACGACGCCCGATGCCTGGCCACAGATCGAGCCACTGGCCCGCTACCTGGGCGCCCAGGCGAGCCTGCTGGCCACCGATTCAGGCGGGCAATCGTTCGATGAATGCTTCAGCCTGGTCTGGTGGCAGTTGCAGCAACGCTTTGGCAAGCGCTTCCCGATTCCGCTGGGCTGTTGCTCGGTCACTGTCGAATTGCGCGGCCAGGCGGACGTGAGCCATGACCTGGCCGGCAAGGACTGCCAGGCAATCCTCGACTTCCTGACCCACAACGGCGTCATCGAAGGCACCTGCGCCCCCCTTCCTCCACTGCCCCGCGCGGCCACGCCCCTGGCGGCCGTAGAGCCCGTGTCGACGCCGCTTGGCGGTTTGCTGGTGTACCACGCGCGCCCAGGCCAGCACCTGCAAGCCGACCAGTTGATCGCCGAAGTCATCGACCCGCTCAACGACCGGGTGACTGCGGTGCGCAACAGCCAACCCGGCCTGCTGTACGCCCGTAGCGTGCGCCGCATGGCGACGGCAGGCATGGTCATCGCCCATGTGGCGGGCGAGCAGGTGTGCCGCAGCGGCTACCTGCTGGGGAATTGATCCGGTAAAACCAATGCCCCTGGCGGGCGGTCAGTAGAAGCACAGCCTTCGAAGGATCACCCGCCCCATGGCCGCCTCCACCGACCTCGCCAACGCCTGGTTCGCCCTGCGCGGCTGGAAACCCTTCGCCTTTCAGCGCCGTGTCTGGGCGGCCGTCGAACGCGGCGAGTCCGGGCTGTTGCACGCCAGTACCGGCGCCGGCAAAACCTACGCCGTCTGGCTGGCAGCCCTGCGCGCGTTCGCCGTTGCCAGCTCAGCCCGCCAGCCGGCCCCCTTGCAGGTGCTGTGGGTGACGCCCATGCGCGCCTTGGCCGCCGACACCGCGCGTGCCTTGCAAGCGCCGCTCGATGAGCTGGGCCTGAACTGGAGCGTGGGCGTGCGCAGTGGCGACACTGGCAGCGCCGAACGCGCGCGACAGGCCCGGCGCCTGCCCAGCGTGTTGATTACTACCCCCGAAAGCCTGACGCTGCTGTTGACCCGAGCACAGGCCCGTGACGACTTCGCCAACCTGCGCCTGGTGGTGGTGGATGAATGGCATGAGCTGCTGGGCAACAAGCGCGGCGTGCAGTTGCAACTGGCCCTGGCACGCCTGCGCCACTGGCACCCGCCGCTGCTGACCTGGGGCCTCTCGGCCACCCTCGGCAACCTGCAGCACGCACGCGACGTGCTGTTGCCAGGCGATGGGTTGCTGGTGCAAGGCCGGCAAGACAAGCAACTGCAGGTCGATACCCTGCTGCCCGACGCGATCGAGCGTTTCCCCTGGGCAGGGCACATGGGCTTGAAGATGCTCGATCAGGTCAGCCGGGAGCTCGACAGCAGCGCCAGCAGCCTGGTCTTCACCAACACCCGCGCCCAGGCCGAACTGTGGTACCAGGCGCTGCTCGAGGCACGCCCCGACTGGGCCGGCCTGATCGCCCTGCACCACGCCTCGCTGGCCCGCGACACCCGCGACTGGGTCGAGCGAAACTTGAAGCAAGGTACGCTTAAAGCCGTCATCTGCACCTCCAGCCTGGACCTGGGCGTGGATTTCCTGCCCGTCGAGCGGGTGCTGCAGATCGGCTCGGCCAAAGGCATCGCCCGCCTGATGCAGCGCGCCGGTCGCTCCGGGCACGCACCGGGGCGCCCCTCGCGGGTAACCTTAGTGCCCACCCACAGCCTGGAACTGGTGGAGGCCGCTGCGGCCCGGCATGCCCTGCTCGCCGGGCAGATCGAGGCCCGGCGCTCACCACAGCTGTGCATGGATGTGCTGGTGCAACACCTGGTCAGCATGGCCATGGGCAGTGGCTTTCGCCCCGAGCAGTTGCTGGCCGAGGTACGCAGCACCTGGGCCTTCCGCGCGTTGCGCGACAGCCAGTGGCAGTGGGCGCTAGACTTCGTCTGCCACGGCGGTAACTCGCTCAGCGCCTACCCTGACTACCAACGTGTCGAACCCCACGCCGACGGGGTCTGGCGGGTTGCCAGCGAGCGCCTGGCACGGCGCCACCGCATGGGCATCGGCACCATCGTCAGCGAGGCCAGCCTGCAGCTCAAGTACTGGAGCAAAGGCGGCGGTGGCAAGTCGCTGGGCAGTGTCGAGGAAGCGTTCATCGCCCGCCTGCGGCCCGGTGATAGCCTGGTCTTCGCAGGGCGCGTGCTGGAACTGGTGCGCGTCGAGAACATGACCGCTTACGTCCGCCGCAGCACCTCGCGCAAGGCCGCTGTGGCCCGCTGGAATGGCGGGCGCATGCCGCTGTCCAGCGAACTGGCCGATGCCCTGGTCGAACAACTCGATGCCGCCGCCCACCAGCGTTACGAAGGCCCGGAAATGCGCGCCGTGCGCCCGTTGCTGGCCTTGCAGGCAAGCTGGTCTGCACTGCCGACTACCCGCACGCTGTTGGCCGAAACGTTAAAATCACGCCAAGGCTCTCACCTTTTTCTGTACCCGTTCGCCGGGCGCATGGCCAACCTCGGCTTGGCCAACCTGATTGCCTGGCGGGTCAGCCAGGTGCAACCGCTTTCGGTCTCAATTGCGGTCAGTGACTATGGCTTTGAGTTGCTCAGCCCAAGCGCCGTGGACTGGGCCAGGCATTTGCCCAGCGCGCTCTCGACCGAGCACCTGCTGGAGGATGTACTGGCCAGCCTGAACGCAGGCGAGATGGCGCTAAGGCGCTTTCGCGAGATCGCCCAGATCGCCGGCCTGGTGTTTGGCGGCTACCCGGCGGCGCAAAAGAGCACCCGGCAGATCCAGGCTTCGAGCGGGCTGTTCTACGAGGTGTTTCGCAAGCACGATGCCGACAACCTGCTGCTGGGCCAGGCACGGGACGAAGTATTGCGCGAAGAACTGGAAATCGAGCGGTTGCACCGGCAGTTGGCGAAGCTGGGCCAACTGCAGCTGGACCTGCGTGAATTACGCCGCCCAGGGCCGCTGGCCTTTACCTTGCTGGTGGAAGGCATGCGCGAAACCTTGAGCACAGAAAAACTCGCAGACCGCATTGCGCGGATGGTGGCAGACCTGGAAAAAGTGGCGGGTAACAACGCATGAATGATCACCTGGCCATCGAGCACTGCGGCGAAACCCTGTGGTTACTGCCGGACAAAGCGCTGTACTGGCCTGCCCGCCGGGCCCTGCTGGTAGCGGATGTGCATATTGGCAAAGCCGCCAGCTATCGCGCGCTGCATCAGCCCGTGCCGCGGGGCACCACCGAAGCCACTTTCGCGCGCCTGGACCAACTGCTGACAAGCCATGAGTGCCAGATGCTGATCATTCTGGGCGATTTCCTGCATGCCAAAACCGCGCGCGCACCGGCAACGATGGCCAAGCTGCAAACATGGCGAGAACGGCACGCCGGACTGCGCATCGTACTGGTGCGTGGCAACCATGATCGCCACGCGGGCAACCCACCGCAGTCGCTGGGCATCGAGGTGGTCGAAGAGCCATGGCTATTGGCACCTTTCGCCTTACAGCACGAACCCGTCGTTCACCCCCAGCACCCAGTGCTGGCGGGCCACGTCCACCCGGTGTTCGTGTTGCAAGGGCGGGCCCGACAACGTCTGCGCCTGCCCTGCTTCCTGATGGGTGACGCGATCAGCTTGCTACCGGCCTTCGGTGAATTCACCGGTGGCTGGCGCGTGCACCCCGACGCCGAAAACCGCGTGTTTCTGGCCGGCGCCGGGCGGGTATGGGCGCTCTAAAGCAGCGCCCACTCAGGCGACGGGCGCGGGAGGTGGTTCGTCGGGCAGGGTTGGCTCACCGGGCTCCATGGGCTGCGTTTCGCCCGGTTCCGGTGGTTGAGGGGTATCGGGATCAGGCTGGTGGGGCACGCCGCCCGCCTGCATCGGCAGCGGGTGCGCCAGCAGTGACCATGGCAACATACCGACCTGGTTAGGCTGCAGGCCAGCCAGCTTTGCACTGATTGCGGGATGGAGTTTCATAGGCAGCTCCTGACGAGAGCCGACACGCATCATGCACATCGGCAGGTTACCCGTTGGAGTACCAAATGCGCGGGGAATTCCCCGCGCTCGTCGGCTCAGGTGCGTGGCAGGGTGACGCCGCGCTGGCCCTGGTACTTGCCGCCGCGGTCCTTGTAGGACACTTCGCACTCTTCGTCGGACTCGAGGAAGAGCATCTGCGCCACGCCCTCGTTGGCATAGATTTTTGCCGGCAAGGTGGTGGTGTTGGAGAATTCCAGGGTCACGTGGCCTTCCCACTCGGGTTCAAGCGGGGTGACGTTGACGATGATGCCGCAGCGCGCATAGGTGCTTTTGCCCAGGCAGATGGTCAGCACGTTGCGTGGGATGCGGAAGTACTCCACCGTGCGGGCCAAGGCGAAGGAGTTTGGCGGGATGATGCAGACGTCGCTCTTGACGTCGACGAAGCTGCCGGCGTCGAAGTTTTTCGGGTCGACGGTGGCCGAATTGATGTTGGTGAACACCTTGAATTCGTCGGCGCAGCGTACGTCGTAGCCGTAGCTGGAGACGCCGAAAGAGATGACTCGGCTGTCGTGCTCGCCGCGCACCTGGCGCTCGACGAACGGTTCGATCATGCCGTGTTCCTGCGCCATGCGGCGAATCCACTTGTCCGATTTGATGCTCATGGCGGGGGTGTCCTGAAGAGTTGCGAGGTGAAAATCGTGAGGCGCATCTTACCGGTCCCAGCGCCCTCTTCAAAGTTCCATCCTGCATTCTTGCTACAATCCCCGCCAGGCGGGGCCTACAGCTGCCACCGATCTGAATTTCAGTAAAGCGGCTTCTGGCCATTGGCAGGTTGCGGAAAGTGGGTTAAGGTGACGCCACTGTGCTGCACGTGACACCGAGAATCTCTAGTTTGACGCACGATCCTGATCGGCCCATATCTGAATTTTCTGCTCTCTTTGCACTCAGTCCCGGGCAGGGTTTTTCCTGACCGTAATCAACTTTGTCCAAGGAGACAGAAACATGTCCAATCGCCAAAACGGTGTTGTTAAGTGGTTCAACGACGAGAAAGGCTACGGCTTCATCACCCCTCAGTCGGGTGACGACCTGTTCGTGCACTTCAAAGCCATCCAAGCTGACGGCTTCAAGACCCTGAAAGAAGGCCAGGCTGTTACTTTCGTCGCTACCCGCGGCCAGAAAGGCATGCAGGCTGAAGAAGTTCAGATCGCCTAAGTCGATCTCAGCTTTCTAGCTTTCAAAAAAACCCGCCTTCTGGCGGGTTTTTTTATGCCTGGCTGAAACCGGTGCTGGCTTCTTCGCGGGTAAACCCGCTCCTACAGGCCTGTGGTGTACCTGTAGGAGGGGGTTTCTCAGGTTAATCCTCGCTGATGGTGATGCTCGGCATCGCCGGCGCTGCGGCTTCCTGCAGCACGATCCGCGCCCCGACCTGGCGGGCCAGCTCCTGGTACACCATGGCGATCTGGCTTTCCGGCTCGGCAATTGCCGTCGGCTTGCCACTGTCGGCCTGTTCGCGGATGAGCATCGACAGCGGCAGCGAGGCCAGCAGGTCGACACCGTACTGGGCTGCCAGCTTCTCACCGCCGCCTTCGCCGAACAGGTGCTCGGCATGGCCGCAGTTGGAGCAGATGTGCACGGCCATGTTCTCGACCACGCCCAGCACCGGGATATTGACCTTGCGGAACATCTCCACGCCCTTCTTGGCGTCCAGCAGGGCGAGGTCCTGCGGGGTGGTGACGATCACCGAGCCCGCCACCGGCACTTTCTGCGCCAGGGTCAGCTGAATGTCGCCGGTGCCTGGCGGCATGTCGATGACCAGGTAATCGAGGTCATCCCAGGCGGTCTGGGTCACAAGCTGCAACAGCGCACCCGACACCATCGGGCCACGCCACACCATCGGCGTGTTGTCGTCCGTGAGAAACGCCATGGACATGACTTCTACACCGTGCGCTTTGATCGGCACAAACCACTTCTGCTCGCGAATCTGAGGGCGGGTGCCTTCTGCGATGCCGAACATCACGCCCTGGCTGGGGCCATAGATATCCGCATCGAGAATACCGACCCGGGCGCCTTCACGGGCCAGGGCCAAAGCCAGGTTAGCGGCAGTGGTCGACTTGCCGACGCCACCCTTGCCCGAGGCCACGGCGATGATGTTCTTGACGTTGGCCATGGCCGGCACCTGGGCCTGGGCCTTGTGCGCGGCGACCACGCAGTCGATCGACACCTGGGCGCTGCTGACGCCGTCAAGGTTGCCGATGGCGGTCTGCAGCACCTGGGCCCAACCGTTCTTGAACAACCCAGCGGCATACCCCAGTTGCAACTGCACACTGACCTGCCCGCCCTGGATATCCACGGCGCGCACGCAGCCGGCGCTGACCGGATCCTGGCTCAGGTAGGGGTCGGTGTACTGGCGAAGCACGCCTTCGACGGCGGCACGGGTGACGGCACTCATGGAGACTCCCATTGGCAAACTGAATGTAAAACAGGCGCCTATCCTAACCCGTCAATCGTCAGCAGGTGCGTCTGTGGGGTGAAATATCTTCGCCAGCCCTTTATAGTGGCCGATCACCCTCATTTTTACCCCGTAGCCAGATAAGTAGCCGAGCCACCATGTCCGAGCCACGTCAGATTCTCGTCACCAGCGCCCTGCCCTATGCCAATGGATCGATCCACCTTGGCCATATGCTCGAGTACATCCAGACAGACATGTGGGTCCGCTTCCAGAAACTACGCGGCAACCAGTGCATCTATGTCTGCGCCGATGACGCCCACGGTTCGGCCATCATGCTGCGCGCCGAGAAGGAAGGCATCACCCCCGAGCAGTTGATCGCCAATGTCCAGGCCGAGCACAGCGGCGACTTTGCCGACTTCCTGGTGGATTTCGACAACTTCCACTCGACCCACAGCGAAGAAAACCGCGAGCTGTCCAGCCTGATCTACACGCGCCTGCGTGACGCCGGCCACATTGCCACCCGTTCGGTGACCCAGTACTTCGACCCCGAAAAGGGCATGTTCCTGGCCGACCGTTTCATCAAGGGCACCTGCCCCAAGTGCGCGGCCGAAGACCAATACGGCGACAACTGCGAGAAGTGCGGCGCAACCTACGCCCCGACCGAGCTGAAGAACCCCAAGTCGGCCATCTCCGGTGCCACCCCGGTACTGCGTGATTCCCAGCATTTCTTCTTCAAGCTGCCTGATTTCCAGGCCATGCTGCAGCAGTGGACCCGTAGCGGCACCTTGCAGGAAGCCGTCGCCAACAAGCTCGCCGAATGGCTGGACTCGGGCCTGCAAGAGTGGGACATCTCCCGCGATGCGCCGTATTTCGGCTTTGAGATCCCGGGCGAGCCGGGCAAATATTTCTACGTCTGGCTGGACGCGCCAATCGGCTACATGGCCAGCTTCAAGAACCTCTGCGCGCGCCGTCCAGAGCTGGATTTCGATGCTTTCTGGAAGGAAGACTCCAGCGCCGAGCTGTACCACTTCATCGGCAAGGACATCGTCAACTTCCACGCCCTGTTCTGGCCAGCGATGCTCGAAGGCGCGGGCTTCCGCAAGCCAACTGCGGTCAACGTGCACGGCTACCTGACCGTCAACGGCGCCAAGATGTCCAAGTCGCGCGGCACCTTCATCAAGGCCCGTACCTACCTGGATCACCTGCAGCCGGAATACCTGCGTTACTACTACGCGGCCAAGCTGGGCCGTGGCGTCGATGACCTGGACCTGAACCTGGAAGACTTCGTGCAGAAGGTCAACTCCGACCTGGTCGGCAAGGTGGTCAACATCGCCAGCCGTTGCGCAGGCTTCATTCACAAAGGCAACGACGGCGTGATGGTGGCCGGTGATGCCGCACCCGAGCTGACCGAAGCCTTCCTGGCAGCCGCGCCGTCGATTGCCGAGGCCTATGAGAGCCGTGACTTCGCCCGTGCGATGCGCGAAATCATGGCGCTGGCCGACCGCGCCAACGCCTGGATCGCCGACAAGGCGCCCTGGTCGCTGGCCAAGCAGGAAGGCAAGCAGGACGAAGTCCAGGCCATCTGCGCCCAAGGCATCAACCTGTTCCGTCAGTTGGTGATCTTCCTCAAGCCGGTACTGCCGGTGCTGGCTGCCGACGCCGAGGCCTTCCTCAATGTCGCACCGCTGACCTGGAACGACCACCAGTCGCGCCTGGAAAACCACAGCCTGAATGCCTTCAAGGCACTGATGAGCCGTATCGAACCCGCCAAGGTCGAAGCCATGGTCGCTGCCAGCAAAGAAGACCTGCTGGCCGCCGAAGCCCAGGCGCCGGCCGGCAATGGCGAACTGGCCAAGGACCCGCTGTCGGCGGAAATCGAATTCGATACCTTTGCCGCCGTCGACCTGCGCGTGGCCCTGATCGTCAAGGCCGAGGCCGTACCCGGTGCCGACAAGCTGCTGCAACTGACGCTGGACATCGGTGACGAGCGCCGCAACGTGTTCTCCGGCATCAAGTCGGCCTACCCCGACCCGTCCAAGCTGGAAGGCCGCCTGACCATGATGGTCGCCAACCTCAAGCCTCGGAAAATGCGCTTTGGCGTGTCGGAAGGCATGGTCATGGCTGCCGGCCCTGGCGGTGAAGAAATCTACCTGCTCAGCCCGGACAGCGGCGCCAAGCCAGGCCAACGCATCAAGTAAGCCCCCAGCCCCGGCCTCTGTGCCGGGGCTGTTCTATCACCCGCTGAATGCCGGACAATCGATACGAATCCCGGCTATCGTCATGTCATGAGTGACTACGTTCTGGTCCTGATCAGCGCCACCCTGATCAATCACCTGTGCCTGCAGCAACAGCCAATATCGTGGCTGCGCGTGCATGTGCTCGGCTTGGCCTGCGCCTTGTCCGTGGCACTCGCCATGATCGGCGCTCACCTGTTCAGGTGGCTGGTGCTCGACCCTTGGCAGCTCCACGACCTGAGCCTGTTCCTGTTGCTGCCCTGGTTGGCATTGCTGGCCTACGGCGTGCCATGGGCGCTGGCCAGGCTACGCGCCGACTGGCCCGTGGCAGATCTGCCTGCAGTGCTGCTAAGCAACGTCGCCGTGCTGGGGTTGGCCCTGGAGGAGACAAGCGCTGGCACGGCCTGGCTTGCGACGCTGAGCAAAGGCCTGCTGGCCGGCGTGGGCTTGTGGCTTGCGCTGGCTCTGTTCGCGGACCTGCGCCAGCGCAGCGCCCATGCCGACATACCTGTTGCCCTGCGTGGCCTGCCAATCGAATTGCTCGGTGTGGGCATCATGGCCTTGGCATTTTCCGGTTTCAACGGACTTTTTGCGCAATGACCCCGACCAAGGCAAAGCCTGACCCACGCCTGCGTACCAGCATGGGCCTGGTGCTACTGGCCTGTGCCCCCGGTTTGCTAGCACTGCTGTGGGTGCAGGGCTGGGGGCTGCTGTGCAACCTGCTGCTGTGTGCCAGTGCAGCATTGCTCTGCGAAGCGCTGCTATTGGCCCTGCGCGGCCAAACTGTAGGAGTGACGCTGAGCGATGGCAGTGCGCTGGTCACTGCGGTGCTGCTGGCGGCCGCCCTTCCTGCGCTGGCCCCTTGGTGGCTGCCCATGGTCGCCGCTGGGGTGGCGATCGGGGTTGGCAAACAGGCCTTCGGCGGTGTCGGCCGCAACCTGTTCAACCCAGCCATGGTGGGCTACGCCTTCGTACTGCTGAGTTTCCCGTTGCAGATGAACCATTGGCCAGGGCACGCGCCGGGGTTGCTCGAGAGCCTGCAGCAGGTAGTGGGCGGCGGCGAGCACATCGATGCCTGGGCACAACCGACAATACTCGACGGCCTGCGCCACAACCGCAGCCTGACCATCGATGAACTGTTCGCCAGCCACCCCGGGTTCGGCAGCATCGGTGGGCGCGGCGGCGAATGGGTCAACTTGGCGTTTCTGCTGGGCGGGTTGTTTCTGCTTCAGCGCAAAGTGTTCAGCTGGCATGCGCCAGTGGGTTTGCTGGCTGGCCTGATGTTGTTCAGCCTGCTGGGCTGGAACGGCTCAGGCTCCGATTCCAACGGTTCTCCCCTGCTGCACCTGTTCTCTGGCTCGACCATGCTGGCGGCTTTTTTCATTGCCACCGAACCTGTCTCCAGCCCCAAGAGCGAGTGGGCCAAACTGCTGTTCGGCTTTGGCACAGGCCTGCTGATCTACCTGATCCGCACCTGGGGCAGTTACCCCGATGGCACGGCGTTCGCCATCCTGCTGATGAACCTCATGGTCCCCAGCCTTGAACGGCTGGCCTTGCGCCGCCAAGAGGCTGCCCGATGAAGCGCCTCGCGCAGGCGGCAGTGTTGCTGGCGACAGCGGCGTTGGCCTTGTCGACGACGCTGATCTGGCGCTCGTGGACCACGCCCACCATTGGCCAAGCTGAAAAACAGCTGCAGAGCCGCCAGCGGCTGGCAGTGCTCCCCGAGGCCAGTTACGACAATCACCCATTGGATACCCCCCTGCCAACGCCCGACGCACAACTTGCGCACAGCCGCATCGTGTCGGCCTACCGGGCAACGCTGGCGGGCACGCCTGCGGCGGTCGTCCTGATCACCCAGGCCCAGGGCTATGCTGGGCCGATCGTCTTGACTATCGCCATCACGCCCGACGGGCGCCTGCTGGGCAGCCAGGTGGTCGAGCAACAGGAAAGCCCCGGGCTCGGCGGGCGCCTTGCCGACCCGCAGGTGCACTGGCTGACGCAGTTTGCCAATCGCAGCCTGGGTGATCACTGGGCACTGAAGCGTGACCAGGGCGACTTCGACCAATTGGCAGGCGCAACAGTCACCTCGCGGGCAGTGATCGAGGCGCTGCAAGATGCCCTGCGCTATTTCGATAAGCATCGTCACGTACTCATTGAGGGCCTCCCCCATGAATAGGGACTACGTGCTGGTCGCCGCCCTCGCCCCGCTGTTAGGGACGACGCAAACGCTGCCCATGGCGGCTGTCATGGGCGGGTGCGCAGTGTTGATGGTTGGCCTACATCAAGCCTTGCTGATGCCATTGCGCAACCGCCTGCATGGGGCGGCCTACGTACTGGCAAGCCTGCTCATACTCGCTGGCCTGGCCAGTTGCCTGCAATTGGCCCTGCGTGCCTGGCTGCTGCCCATGGCGCTGCTCCTGGGCCCGTACCCCGCACTGTTGTGCCTGACGTGCCTGGCAATGGACCGACTGCTGCCGGAAGCAGGCCGTTGGCGCTCATTGCTGCTGCACCTGGGTGGCCTGCTGGCTGCATACCTTGTACTCGGCGCCTGTCGCCAAGGGCTGGGCGAAATGCTGGGCGTGCACCTTGCCAACCTCGCCCCGGGCGCACTGCTACTGCTCGGAGTGCTGTTGGCCCTGTACAATCACCTGCGTCCGGGCCCTGCCCACCCACGTCGTCAAGGAAAGCCCTGAGTCCATGAATGCCGCAAAACGCCTGGAGATCTTTCGCAGGCTGCACGAAGACAACCCTGACCCGAAAACGGAACTGGCCTACACCACCCCGTTTGAGTTGCTTGTCGCCGTGACCCTTTCAGCGCAATCCACCGACGTAGGCGTCAACAAGGCCACCGCCCGGCTGTTCCCGGTCGCCAATACCCCGGAGGCCATCTACGCCCTGGGCGTCGAAGGGCTGAGCGAATACATCAAGACCATCGGGCTCTACAACAGCAAAGCCAAGAACGTGATCGAAGCCTGCCGGCTTTTGATCGAGCGCCATGGCAGCCAGGTGCCTGAAACCCGCGAAGCGCTGGAAGCGCTGCCCGGTGTGGGGCGCAAAACGGCCAACGTGGTCCTCAACACGGCGTTCCGGCAGCCGACCATGGCGGTGGACACGCATATTTTCCGGGTCAGTAACCGCACCGGCATCGCACCCGGTAAAACCGTGCTGGAAGTCGAGAAGAAGCTGATCAAGTTCGTACCCAAGCCCTACCTGCTCGATGCCCACCACTGGCTCATCCTTCATGGGCGCTATGTATGCCAGGCGCGAAAGCCCCGCTGTGGGAGCTGCCGAATCGAAGACCTGTGCGAATACAAGCACAAGACGTCTGACGATTGAGCCGATAGTTAAAAACCACCTTGCTCGATTGAAAAAATCTTTTTTACCAGCGTCAGCTTTCTGGTTATAAGGACGGCCAATGGCCCCTTGGCTTGGAGCGACTCATGAGTGCTGATAAAGACGACCTGTCAATCGAAGATGATTTTGTTGCCGCAGATGATGAAGCGGAGCCCCAGGTAGAGACTGCAAAGACCAACCTCAGTAAACGTCGCACCATCGACAACCTGCTGGAAGAGCGACGCCTGCAGAAGCAACTGGCCGATTTCGACTACGACTTATAGACCCTTGCAAAGCCTCCCACCGGGAGGCTTTGTAGCGCAGCGGTCAGTTCAACCCGTGGCGCTGTGCCAGCTCGATCAGGTCTACCAGCGACCGGGCGTTGAGCTTGAGCAGCAAACGGGACTTGTAGGTGCTGACAGTCTTGTTGCTGAGGAACATGCTGTCGGCAATTTCCTTGTTCGAGCGCCCGCGCGACAGCTGTTGCAAAACGGTCATCTCCCGGGCCGAGAGACGGTTGACCATGTCCGTCTCGCTGCCACCGCTGCCCCTGCCTCGCGAGGCATGCAAGGCCTGATTAGGGAAATAGCTGTAGCCTGACAACACCGCCTTGATGGCGCTAAGCAACTCGGTCAGCTCCTGCTGTTTGCACACATAACCCGCCGCCCCCGCCTGCATGCACCGCATCGAGAAGTTTCCAGGTACCTGGGAGGTCAGCACCAGCACCTTGCTGCCTGGGCTGAATGCCGCCATGCGGGCGATGACCTCAAGGCCATCGAGCTTGGGAATCCCGATATCCAGCACCACGATATCCGGTAGGTGCTCACGCGTCAGTTGCAAGGCGGCCACGCCGTTATCGGTTTCCGCAACGACGTCATACCCATGCCGCTCCATCAGCATGCGCACGGCCAGGCGTATGACCGGATGGTCATCCACGATAAGGACTTTATTCATGTGATATCCATTCATTCATTATTTTTGCTGTGGCACGCCACGATAACTGACAGAACGCTTAATGGCGCGACGATTTGTCAATGAAACTCATGAATAGACGAGCCCTACAACACTTACAGAAATTTCCTACACAAAACCTTGCAGCACGCTAATCGTGAGTGTTCATGTCTCGCAAGAAACGTAGCACTGACCCGATCGAGTGAACCAGTTGAAAACAAACTTCCGCGCGAAGAATAGGCCACTTTAAATGCGCGAAAAAAATCAGGCACCCGCCGTTGTGCCGACAATGCGCAGTTGGGAAACACTACAGCCTTTAGTTGAGCATAACAGTACGGTAATGATGAGCGAAACCGCAGGAGACAGCCATCATGCCCGACGTACAACCTGTCGCCCCGCTGACGATCATTGCTATCTTCGCGGGGATCATCGAAGCATCCGCCCTTGCAACACTGCCGTTTCTCAGCGAATCCAGCCAGAGTCTATATACTTGGTTTCTGGTCGGCTTTCCGTTTTTCCTTACAGCCTTGTTCTTTCTAACGTTGAACTTCAATTACAAGTCGTTCTATAACCCTGCCCTAAAAAAAGTAACAACCGACAACCCAGAGGCTGAATCGCCTGAACCTGTGACCGTTATCTTTACTGGCCCCGATGCACAACAAAGGCTGGAACAGCACATCCTCGTGGCACTCGCACACGCGCCTGAATCAACACGCACGTGGCACTTCCTTAATCTGGACAAGCGTCAATGCGCACGCCTGTCTATCAGTGCGCTCCAGGAGGACGTCGTCAATCACAAGGCTTAAAGGCCATTGGCATAACGCACCAAAAAAAACCCCGGCCTGAGCCGGGGTTCGTGCAACGCTTGCCAGTACTTAGAGCAGCGAACGGCCCTTGTTGGCGGCAATGCGCATGCGCAGTGCATTGAGCTTGATGAAGCCCGCAGCGTCGGCCTGGTTGTAAGCGCCGCCGTCTTCTTCGAAGGTCGCGATGTTGGCATCGAACAGCGAGTCGTCCGACTTGCGGCCGACAACGGTGACATTGCCCTTGTACAGCTTCAGGCGTACCACGCCATTCACGTTGACCTGCGAAGCGTCGATCATCTGCTGCAGCATCACGCGCTCCGGGCTCCACCAGTAACCGGTGTAGATCAGGCTGGCATACTTCGGCATCAGCTCATCTTTCAGGTGAGCAACTTCGCGGTCCAGGGTGATCGACTCGATCGCACGGTGGGCGCGCAGCATGATGGTGCCGCCAGGGGTCTCGTAGCAGCCACGCGACTTCATGCCGACGTAACGGTTCTCGACGATGTCCAGACGGCCGATGCCGTTGGCACCACCGATGCGGTTCAGGTCAGCCAGGACGGTAGCCGGAGACTTCTCGACACCATCGATGGCAACGATGTCACCGTTGCGGTAGGTCAGCTCGATGTAGGTAGCCTGGTCCGGGGCGTTCTCCGGGGAGACGCTCCAGCGCCACATGTCTTCCTCGTGCTCGGTCCAGGTATCTTCCAGGACACCGCCTTCGTAGGAAATGTGCAGCAGGTTGGCGTCCATCGAGTACGGCGATTTCTTCTTGCCATGACGCTCGATCGGGATGCCGTGCTTCTCGGCGTAGTCCATCAGCTTCTCGCGGGACAGCAGGTCCCACTCACGCCATGGGGCGATGACCTTGACGCCCGGCTTGAGCGCGTAGGCACCCAGCTCGAAACGTACCTGGTCGTTGCCTTTGCCGGTCGCGCCGTGGGAAATGGCGTCGGCGCCGGTTTCGTTGGCGATTTCGATCAGGCGCTTGGCGATCAGCGGACGGGCGATGGAGGTACCCAGCAGGTACTCGCCTTCGTAGACGGTGTTGGCGCGGAACATCGGGAACACGAAGTCACGCACGAATTCTTCGCGCAGGTCGTCGATGTAGATCTCTTTCACACCCATTGCCTGTGCCTTGGCACGGGCCGGCTCGACCTCCTCGCCCTGACCCAGGTCAGCGGTGAAGGTCACCACTTCGCAGTTGTAGGTATCCTGCAGCCACTTGAGAATCACCGAAGTATCAAGGCCGCCGGAATACGCCAGTACGACCTTATTTACGTCCGCCATGCCATCACTCCACGGGGTTGTACGGAAAGGGGTCGATTCTAACGGCGTTATGGAAAAATTTACAGTGGGGCGACAGCTTCTGACGACAAAGCGACAGTAATTGTCGAGGGCGCGACGTTGCCTGAATGGATGCTTGGAGGGGATTGCGGTCTGGGCATGGAGGGGCATGGCTTGAGAGGTGTAGCGCCTATCAGATCGAGCGCCGCCCGCGCG
The DNA here is from genome assembly GCF_026240895.1 of Pseudomonas sp. DCB_AW. NCBI lineage: Bacteria > Pseudomonadati > Pseudomonadota > Gammaproteobacteria > Pseudomonadales > Pseudomonadaceae > Pseudomonas > Pseudomonas sp. DCB_AW. The sequence continues at coordinate 42,628 of NZ_JAPFCE010000015.1, read as the reverse complement.
GCGCTTCGCAGCACAAGGCTGCTCCTACAGTTGTTTCGGGCCAATTTTTCCTGTGGCATGGGCGCGCGGCCCTCTTTGCGCCTACCTCATTATCGAGTCGGACCAACAAGGCGGTCGCGCGCCGCCTTCACAGGCGTGACTGGCCCGAAACAACTGTAGGAGCAGCCTTGTGCTGCGAAGCGCCGCGCGGGCGGCGCTCGATCTCACAGGCGCTGAAAATGTTGTGGCGAACCCCCAATGGCCCCGAAGCAATCACTTATCATCCCCCCACGACCTCAGGGTAGCTTCGCCCCCGGCGCCACGGCAGCAGGGCTAGCTGGCGCCGGAGCAGCAGCTGGCACTGTTTGCTCAACCGGCTTCTCCACCGGTTTTTCAACCACCGCAACCCGATCCAGCTCGATGCTCACCCGCCGATTGCGAGCCCGGTTAGCGGCATTATTGTTCTTCGCCAATGGGTAGCGCTCGCCATGGAAGCGCACGGTGATTTGCGCTTCGGGCACGCCATGGGCCTTGAAGTAGTCCGCCACTGCCACTGCCCTGCGGCGCGACAGGTCACGGTTGGTCAGGCGGTTTCCGCTGTTGTCGGAGTGCCCGTCGAGCTCGATGTGGTTAACCGTCGGGTCGGCCTTCATGTAATCCAGCACAACGTCCAGCCGGGCTCGAGCCGAATCGTCCAGATCGATGCCGCCCCCCGGGAAGCCCACCTGCGTCTGCCTCACCTGGTCGTAATTCATCGGCAGCAACTTGCTGGCACAGGCCTGGTAGTCGCTGTAGGCCTTGGCGAAACTCACCGGCAGTACCCGCACCTCCATTGCCCGCCCCGCCTCGCCGGTGTAGTTGCGCACCACCGTGCTGCGGCCATCGAGCAAACCATTGATCAGTCGGCCGGCCTGCCCCTGGGACGAGCTGAACAGCACGCCGCTACGCGCCATCCGCACCACACCCAGGTTGATATCACCACGCCCCGGCTGCCAAGGCGCCGCTGCGGCCAGCAACGTGGCAGACCCAGCCCCCAGCGCGTTAGTGTGCGAACGCAGCTGGAACACCGGCAGCTCACCGGCCCGGCGCACGAATTCGCCACTGCCAAAACCGTCGATCGGCTGGATCAGGCGGCACTCGAACTGGTCGCCCTCGACTTGCCAGGCAATGTTCTCCATGCGCGTCTGGAAAGTCAGTGCACCGGCCGGCAGGCTGGCGAACAGGGTCAACAGGGCTAGGTAACGCTGGCGCACGGGCGGCTCCACAAATTCTGACGGCTTACCTGCAGGGTATCGGACGCCACCCGAAAAACTTGATAGCCGTGCTCGGCCCAGGGTTTTCCGGTAGCATTGGGCCTTGAGTTCGACCCGCCTGGAATCCCCAATGTCCGATCGCCTGACCCTCCTGCGTCCCGACGACTGGCACATCCATCTGCGCGATGGTGCCGTCCTGCCCCATACCGTTGGCGATGTGGCGCGTACCTTCGCCCGTGCCATCATCATGCCCAACCTCGTACCGCCGGTGCGCAATGCCGTCGAAGCTGGCGCCTACCGTGAGCGCATCCTTGCCGCGCGCCCGGCCGGCAGCCGCTTCGAACCGCTGATGGTGCTTTACCTCACCGACCGCACCAGCCCCGAGGACATCCGCGCGGCCAAGGCCAGCGGTATCGTGTACGCCGCCAAACTGTACCCGGCCGGCGCCACGACTAACTCCGATTCAGGCGTGACCAGCATCGACAACATCTTCCCCGCTATCGAAGCGCTGGCCGACGTTGGCATGCCGCTGTTGGTGCACGGTGAAGTGACCCGCAGCGAGATCGACGTGTTCGATCGCGAGAAGCGCTTCATCGACGAGCACATGCGCCGTGTGGTCGAACGCTTCCCAACGCTCAAAGTGGTGTTCGAACACATCACCACCAGCGATGCCGCGCAGTTCGTCACCGAGGCCTCGGCCAACGTCGGTGCCACCATTACTGCCCAGCACCTGCTGTACAACCGCAACCACATGCTGGTTGGCGGCATCCGCCCGCACTTCTATTGCCTGCCGATCCTCAAGCGCAACACCCACCAGGTGGCGCTGCTGGATGCTGCCACCAGTGGCAGCCCGAAATTCTTCCTCGGCACCGACTCGGCCCCTCACGCCCGTCACGCCAAGGAAGCGGCCTGCGGTTGCGCCGGCTGCTACACCGCGTACGCGGCCATCGAGATGTACGCCGAAGCGTTCGAGCAGCGTAACGCGCTGGACAAACTCGAAGGCTTCGCCAGCTTGCACGGCCCGGCCTTCTATGGCCTGCCGGCGAACACCGACACCATCACCCTGGTCCGCGAAGAGTGGACTGCCCCTGAAAGCCTGCCGTTTGGCGATCAGACCGTGGTACCGCTGCGTGCCGGCGAGAAGCTGCGCTGGCGCCTGCTGGAGGAAAACGCGTGAGCGAAGACCTCTACGAAGACGATCAGGACGGCCAGGCCGGCAGCGGCTCGCGCCACCCGATGGCTGAGCGCTTCCGTGGCTACCTGCCAGTGGTGGTGGATGTCGAGACCGGCGGTTTCAACAGCGCCACCGATGCCTTGCTGGAAATCGCCGCCGTCACCATCGGCATGGACGAGAAAGGCTTCCTGTTCCCCGAACACACCTACTTCCACCGGGTAGAGCCGTTCGAGGGGGCTAATATCGAGGCTGCCGCACTGGAGTTCACCGGCATCAAGCTGGACCACCCGCTGCGCATGGCAGTGAGTGAAGAAAGCGCGCTGACCGATATCTTCCGCGGCGTGCGCAAGGCGCTCAAGGCCAACGGCTGCAAGCGCGCAATCCTGGTCGGCCACAACAGCAGCTTCGACCTGGGCTTCCTCAATGCCGCGGTCAACCGCAACGACCTCAAGCGCAACCCCTTCCACCCGTTCTCCAGCTTCGACACCGCCACCCTGGCGGGCCTGGCGTATGGCCAGACCGTGCTGGCGCGGGCCTGCCAGAGTGCTGACATCGACTTTGACGGGCGTGAGGCGCATTCGGCGCGTTACGACACCGAGAAGACGGCCGAGCTGTTCTGCGGCATCGTCAACCGCTGGAAAGAAATGGGCGGCTGGCGCGATTTCAACGACTGAGTTGAGATATTGGGGCCGCTTTGCGGCCCATCGCGACACAAGGCCGCTCCTACAGACAGATGCTGTACCTGTAGGAGCGGCCTCGCGTCGCGATAGGAGCGCGAAGCGGTCCCAAATGCAGGCACAAAAAAACCGGCCACCAGGGCCGGTTTTTTTATGCGCTTGGCAATTACAGCTTGCCAGCGTTCTCGCTCAGGTATGCAGCAACGCCTTCTGGCGAAGCGTTCATGCCTTTGTCGCCTTTCTTCCAGTTGGCAGGGCAGACTTCGCCGTGCTCTTCGTGGAATTGCAGGGCGTCAACCAGACGCAGCAGCTCGTCCATGTTACGGCCCAGTGGCAGGTCGTTGATGATCTGCGAACGGACAACACCGTTGGTGTCGATCAGGAAGGCACCACGGAAGGCCACGCCACCTTCGGACTCGACGTCGTAGGCTTTGCAGATTTCGTGGGTCATGTCGGCAGCCAGGGTGTACTTCACCTGGCCGATGCCGCCGTTGTTGACCGGGGTGTTACGCCAGGCGTTGTGGGTGAAGTGCGAGTCGATCGAAACGCCGATCACTTCAACGTTGCGAGCCTGGAAGTCTGGGATGCGGTTGTCCAGGGCGATCAGCTCGGACGGGCAGACGAAGGTGAAGTCCAGCGGGTAGAAGAACACCAGGCCGTACTTGCCCTTGATGGCCGAGGCCAGGTTGAAGCTGTCGACGATTTCGCCAGTGCCCAGTACAGCGGGAACGGTGAAGTCGGGGGCTTGTTTACCAACGAGTACGCTCATTGTTATCTCCTGATGAGGGTGAAAAACCGTTTGCCGGGCCAGACGGGCTTGCCCGACATCCAACAAAGGCCGACCATCATACACGGCTTCTCATGACAGACCGAATCCAACCGCCGGTCGCTCAAGCACGCCCCTCTCAGAAAGTATTTTGACAAGCATTCTCATTACCATTAAGCTCCAGACCATCTCAACCAGCGATGGTCCGACTTTATGTATGTGTGTCTTTGTGTCGGCGTGACCGACGGACAGATCCGCGATGCGATCTATGACGGATGCTGCAGCTACAAGGAAGTTCGAGCCGCGACCAACGTCGCCAGCCAATGCGGTAAATGTGCCTGCCTTGCCAAGCAAGTGGTCCGCGAGACCTTGACCGATCTTCAGGTCAGCCAGGCTGCCCTGCCCTATCCGGTAGAATTTACTGCCGCTTGAAACCCCCTATTTTGAAGAACCGGACCTAGCGTCCGGTTTTTTTATGCCCGCAATTCAATAACTTAGCACTCCAACGCGCTTCACAAACATTCTTATTCCTATTCATTTTCACTTATTATTCAATAACTTAGGTTTGACAGCCCTAAGTATCAGGCTCAAACTTCTCTGTATTGGCACACTTCTACAGGGCAGGAACCCGTCATGAAAGGCGACGTAAGCGTCATCCAGCATCTCAACAAGATCCTCGGAAACGAGCTGGTCGCGATCAACCAGTACTTCCTGCACGCACGCATGTACGAAGATTGGGGCCTGAACAAACTCGGCAAGCACGAGTACAAGGAATCCATCGACGAGATGAAGCACGCTGACAAATTGATCAAGCGTATTCTCTTCCTCGAAGGCATCCCGAACGTCCAGGACCTGGGCAAGCTGCTGATCGGCGAGCACACCAAAGAAATGCTCGAGTGCGACCTGAAGATCGAACAGAAAGGCCTGATCGACCTGAAAGCCGCCATCGCTCACTGCGAAACCGTTGGTGACTTCGGCTCGCGTGAAATGCTCGAAGACATCCTCGAGTCCGAGGAAGAGCACATCGATTGGCTGGAAACCCAGCTGAGCCTGATCGACAAGATCAGCATCGAGAACTACCTGCAGTCGCAGATGGGCGAAGAGTAAAATCCCGCCCATAAAAAAACCCGCCATGAGCGGGTTTTTTTATGGGCGTTCGAGGGTCAGGCTTCAGAAGCCTTCGCCTTGGCAGCAGCATCCTTGATCAGGGTTTGCAGCTCACCGTTTTCAAACATTTCCAGCATGATGTCGCTACCGCCGACCAGCTCGCCTGCTACCCACAGTTGCGGGAAGGTTGGCCAGTTGGCGTACTTGGGCAGGTTGGCGCGGATTTCCGGGTTCTGCAGGATGTCGACGTAGGCGAACTTCTCGCCACAACCCATCACAGCTTGCGATGCCTTGGCCGAGAACCCGCACTGCGGGGCATTCGGCGAGCCTTTCATGTAAAGCAGAATGGTGTTGTTGGCAATCTGCTCTTTGATCGTTTCGATGATATCCATGGAACACCTCGTCTGAACTTTCCGACTCGATGGTCGGCACGGTGACGCATTGTATCGGAAAGCCGAGCGGTATGCTCGGCCTTGCCGTTGCTCAGGCGGCCTCGACGTGCACAGGCACGCCATTGAGGGCGGCATTGCCCGACACCTGATCGCGCAAGCGCTCATCGGTGAGGTCATTGGCACTGACCCCGGGTTGCCCCTGGGCGACCTGCAGGTGCACGCCCTGGCGACCATGGCCGTAGCCGTGTGGCAGGCTGACCACGCCCGGCATCATGTCGGTACACGCCTGCACTTCAACCTCAAGGGTGCCGGTACGCGAACGTATGCGCACGCGCTGGCCATCCTGCAGTTGCCGTTGCAGCAGGTCCTCAGGGTGCATCAACAGCTGATGGCGCGGCTTGCCTTTGACCAGCCGGTGGAAGTTGTGCATCCATGAATTGTTGCTGCGCACATGGCGGCGGCCAATCAACAACAGCGCTCCAGCGGCCAACGGTGCCTGCCGGGCAAGCCTGGCCAAGTCGTCGAGCAGCACCTGAGGGGCCGCCTCGATGGCCTGGCTGGCGGTGCGCAGGCGCGCTTGCAGATTGGCGCCTAGCGGCCCCAGGTCGAGCCCGTGGGGGTGTCGATCCAGTGTTTCGATCGAGAGCTTCCAGGCCGATTCATCACCATAGCGCCCCTTGCGCAAAGCCCAGTCGATCATCTGCGCCGGGGGCAGGGTCGGCTTGAGCTCCATTGCCGCACGCTCGGCAAAGGCCTTGGCCAGGCCAACAAAGATCTCCCAGTCGTGCAACGCGCCTTCTGGCTTGGCAAGGATCGCGCGGTTGAAGCGCGTCACGTTGCGTACCGCCAGCAAGTTGAAGGTGCTGTCGTAGTGGTCGTTCTCCAGCGCCGACGTGGAAGGGAGGATCAAATCGGCATGGCGGGTGCTCTCGTTGATGTAAAGGTCGATGCTGAGCATGAACTCAAGCCCCTCCAGCGCCTCGTCCAGCTGTCGACCATTGGGCGTGGACAGCACCGGGTTGCCCGCCACGGTCACCAGCGCCCGCACCTGGCCGTCACCGGGCGTGAGCATTTCTTCGGCGAGTGCAGCCACCGGCAGCTCGCCGGCGTACTCCGGCAGCCCCGAAACCCGGCTTTGCCAGGCATTGAAATGCCCACCCGAGGTACTCGCCACCAAGTCGACTGCAGGCTCGGTACACAGGGCGCCGCCCACCCGATCCAGGTTGCCGGTGACCAGGTTGATCAGTTGCACGAGCCAGTGGCACACGGTGCCGAAGGCCTGGGTCGATACGCCCATGCGGCCATAGCAGACGGCCTTGTCGGCAGCCGCAAAATCACGCGCCAGCTGGCGAATATCGGTAGCGGCAATGCCGCACAGCGGGCTCATGGCTTCAGCGGTCAGCGGGGCAATTGCGTTGCGCACCTGATCAACACCCTTGACCGGCACGTGCGACGTGCGGGTCAGGCCTTCGTCGAACAGGGTATTGAGCAGGCCACTGAGCAATGCGGCATCGCCGCCGGGGCGGATGAACACGTGGCGGTCAGCCATGGCCGCCGTTTCGCTGCGCCGCGGGTCCACTACCACCAGTTGACCGCCCCGGGCACGCAGGGCCTTCAGGCGCTTCTCCACATCTGGCACGGTCATGATGCTGCCATTGGATGCCAACGGGTTGCCGCCCAGAATCAACATGAAGTCGGTGTGGTCGATGTCCGGGATCGGCAACAGCAGACCGTGGCCGTACATCAGGTGGCTGGTCAGGTGCTGGGGCAACTGATCCACCGAGGTGGCCGAGAACCGGTTGCGGGTCTTCAACAGGCCGAGGAAATAGTTGCTGTGGGTCATCAGCCCGTAGTTGTGCACGCTGGGGTTGCCTTGATACACCGCCACCGCGTTGCGACCATGCGCCTGCTGGATGGCCCACAGCTTGTCGGCCGCCAGGGCGAAGGCCTCGTCCCAGCCGATCGCCTGCCAGCGTTCGCCAACCCGACGGTGGGGCTGACGGAGGCGGTCGGGGTCGTTCTGGATGTCTTGCAAGGCCACTGCCTTGGGGCAGATATGGCCACGGCTGAACGGGTCATCGGGGTCGCCCTTGATCGAGCTGATCAGCGCCCGGCCATCGTCTTCATGGCTGACTTCGATGTTCAGCCCGCAAATGGCTTCGCACAGGTGACAGGCACGGTGATGCAGGGTCTTGGTCATGGCCGCCTCTGCGTTGTCATGGGTCTGATCACGACTATGCGCCCGGCCCACGGCCCTCGCCAGCGCGCTTTGCGCTGTGAATTCCCCGACATCAGGCAAACGATTCGCGACACGCATTTGCCAAATTGCGGGCAAGCCGTGTACAACCTCTGTAGCAAAAAAAAAACAGCGCACGCTCAAGGGGTAACGACACCCTTTGCAACAGAGCTGCTGTTTCCCCTCTTGGTTTCAGGCGACATTTAATTATAGTATTGCGCCTTTCCCTATTTCGTCCGCCCCGTGCGGCTTACGCCGCAGGTCACTCCCGTTGTCAAAAAAAACCATACGGTCGACCTGCATACCGTTGCAGATAAGGTAGTCAAACATGAGCGCTAGGCACTTTCTCTCCCTGCTGGACTTCACCACCGACGAATTGCTCGGGGTGATCCGCCGCGGCATCGAGCTGAAGGACCTGCGCAAGCGAAGCGTACTGTTCGAGCCGCTGAAAAACCGCGTGCTGGGCATGATCTTCGAAAAGTCCTCGACCCGGACCCGCGTGTCGTTCGAGGCCGGCATGATCCAGCTCGGCGGCCAGGCCATCTTCCTGTCACCTCGCGACACCCAGCTGGGCCGCGGCGAGCCGATCAGCGACAGCGCCATCGTGCTGTCGAGCATGGTCGACGTGGTGATGATCCGCACCCACGCCCACAGCACCCTCACCGAGTTCGCCGCCAACTCGCGCGTGCCGGTGATCAACGGCCTGTCCGATGAGTCGCACCCGTGCCAGTTGCTGGCCGACATGCAGACATTCGTCGAACACCGTGGCTCGATCCAGGGCAAGACCGTGGCGTGGATCGGTGATGGCTTCAACATGTGCAACTCTTATATCGAAGCCGCCCAGCAGTTCGATTTCCAGCTGCGCATCGCCTGCCCCGAAGGCTACGACCCGGATCCACGCTTCATGGCGCTGGGCGGTGATCGCGTGCAGATCATCCGCGACCCGAAGGAAGCCGTGCGCGGCGCGCACCTGGTGACCACCGATGTCTGGACTTCCATGGGCCAGGAGGAGGAAACTGCACGCCGCCTGGCGCATTTCGCGCCTTACCAGGTCACCCGCGAACTGCTCGACCTGGCGGCACCCGACGCCCTGTTCATGCACTGCCTGCCCGCCCACCGTGGTGAGGAAATCAGCCATGACCTGCTCGACGACCCTCGTTCGGTCGCCTGGGACCAGGCTGAAAACCGCCTGCATGCACAGAAGGCCCTTCTCGAATTCCTTGTAGAACCGGCTTACCACCACGCATGAGTCAACCCCTACTGCTCAACCTGCGCAACCTCGCCTGCGGCTACGGCGACCAGCGCATCGTCCAGAACCTCAACCTGCACCTGAACGCAGGCGACATTGGTTGCCTGCTGGGTTCATCCGGTTGTGGCAAGACCACCACCCTGCGCGCCATCGCCGGTTTCGAGCCTATTCATGAAGGCGAGATCCAACTGGCGGGCGAGGTCATTTCCCGTGCCGGCTTCACCCTGGCCCCGGAAAAACGCCGCATCGGCATGGTGTTTCAGGACTACGCCCTGTTCCCGCACCTGACCGTGGCCCAGAACATCGCCTTCGGCATCGCCAAGCACCCGCGCCAGGGTGAGGTGGTCGAAGAGATGCTCGAGCTGGTCAAGCTGGGCGGCTTGGGCGGTCGCTATCCGCACGAGCTGTCCGGTGGGCAGCAGCAACGGGTCGCCCTGGCCCGCGCGCTGGCGCCAGAGCCTCAGTTACTGCTGCTCGACGAGCCGTTCTCCAACCTCGACGTGGAACTGCGCCGCCGCTTGAGCCATGAGGTGCGCGACATCCTCAAGAGCCGGGGTACCAGTGCCATTCTGGTGACCCACGACCAGGAGGAAGCGTTTGCCGTCAGCGACCAGGTGGGTGTGTTCAAGGAAGGTCGCCTGGAGCAGTGGGATACGCCTTACAACCTCTACCACGAGCCGCAGACGCCGTTCGTGGCCAGCTTCATTGGCCAGGGCTACTTCATCCGTGGCCAGATGAGCAGCCACGAGGCGGTCAATACCGAACTCGGCGAACTGCGCGGCAACCGCGCCTACATCATGGCGCCAGGCAGCTCGGTGGATGTGCTGCTGCGCCCTGACGATATCGTGTATGCGCCAGACAGCCTGCTGCGGGCCAGTATCGTGGGCAAGAGCTTCCTGGGGGCATCGACCCTGTATCGCCTGCAACTGCCTACCGGCAGCCAGCTGGAGGCGATCTTCCCAAGCCATATCGATCACCAGGTCGGTGAGGATGTAGGGATTGCCGTGGCGGCCGATCACCTGGTGCTGTTCCCGGTGCCGGGCAGTGTCGCGGCGCAGTTGCCACGGCAGGAAAATGGCGTTCGCCGCTACAGCTCGGCGACCTGATTCTCTATTCTGGGGCTGCTGCGCAGCGGCCCCAGCGATTTCAACCCCTGCCAATACCGGCAAACGTGCCCTGGGTATGTTCGGCCAGCACCGCCGCCGCCAACTCCACCTCCAGCCCACGCCGCCCGGCGCTGACATGGATGGTTGCAAAGTTCTGCGCCGAGTCATCAATAAAGGTGCGCAAGCGCTTCTTCTGGCCTAACGGGCTGATGCCACCGACCAGATACCCCGTAGCCCGCTGGGCCGCCGCCGGGTCGGCCATCTCGCACTTCTTCACCCCCGCCGCATGGGCCAGTGCCTTGAGGTCCAAGGTGCCCACCACCGGCACCACGGCCACCAGCAACTCACCTTTCTCACTGCTCGCCAGCAAGGTCTTGAACACTTGCTGCGGATCGAGCCCGAGCTTTTCCGCTGCCTCCAAACCATAGGAGGCCGATTTAGGATCGTGCTCATAACTGTGCACACGATGCTCAGCGCGGGCTTTTTTCAACAGGTCTAGGGCGGGGGTCATGCGCAGGCTCCGGTCAGGGACAAGTCGGCGGCTACTTTAGGACATATCCCACATCCCAGCCAGTTCGGAGGCTACGCACCTGTCTAGCGTGCGGTTTCGCGACCCCATACTACGTCCAAAACGTGACTGACCGTTCACTTTCGACCTTTGACATAAGCGTTTCTTGTCTATATTTTTTCGTTTCTGAAGAAATGGTGCACATTTAAGGTGCATTTCCTGTATCTGCCTGGGGTCAATGGGGATCGACTCCGGGCTTTGCTGTCGAGCGCCACGCGCCTCACAACAAAAAAAACGAGGTCATACATGACGACTGCTCTACGCGAACCCACCTTGTCCAGCCAATGCCTGGCCGAATTTCTTGGCACCGCCCTGCTCATCTTTTTCGGCACCGGTTGCGTCGCCGCGCTCAAAGTCGCGGGTGCCAGCTTCGGCCTGTGGGAAATCAGCATTATCTGGGGCGTCGGCGTGAGCATGGCGATCTACTTCACCGCGGGTGTTTCCGGCGCGCACCTGAACCCGGCCGTGAGTATCGCCCTCACCCTGTTCGCCGGCTTCGACAAGCGCAAACTGCCGTTCTACATGCTGGCCCAGGTCTGCGGCGCCTTCTGCGGCGCAGCGTTGGTCTACACCTTGTACAGCAACCTGTTCTTCGATTTCGAACAAGCCCACGCCATGCTACGAGGCAGCAGCGAAAGCCTGGAGCTGGCGTCGGTGTTCTCCACCTATCCGCACCCCTCGCTGTCCACTGGCCAGGCGTTCCTGGTGGAAGTGGTCATCACCGCCATCCTCATGGCCGTGATCATGGCCCTGACCGACGACAACAATGGCCTGCCCCGTGGCGCCGTGGCGCCGCTGCTCATCGGCCTGCTGATTGCCGTGATCGGCAGCGCCATGGGGCCGCTGACCGGCTTTGCGATGAACCCGGCCCGCGATTTCGGGCCAAAATTGATGACCTTCCTGGCCGGTTGGGGCGAAATCGCCTTCACTGGCGGACGGGACATTCCTTATTTCCTGGTACCGGTGTTCGCACCGATCCTTGGCGCATGCCTGGGCGCCGCAGCGTATCGCGGCCTGATCGCCCGCAACCTGCCAGTAGCGCCAACCGCAAGCGCTGAGACAAACGACAATCGCCAGGGCGATACTCAAGTCAACTGATGTGGCCTCACGCCCAAGCCCTGACTTCCCATTTTTGCAAGGCCTACGACCATGACAGACACCCTGGATAAGAACTACATCATCGCCCTGGACCAGGGCACCACCAGTTCGCGGGCCATCATTTTCGATCGCGACGCCAATGTGGTCGGCACCTCCCAGCGCGAATTCGCCCAGCACTATCCGCAGGCGGGCTGGGTCGAACACGACCCGATGGAGATCTTCGCCACCCAGAGCGCCACCTTGGTCGAGGCCCTCGCCCAGGCGGGCATCAGCCACGCCCAGGTCGCTGCGCTGGGCATTACCAACCAGCGTGAAACCACGGTGGTGTGGGACAAGGAAACCGGCCGCCCGGTGTACAACGCCATCGTCTGGCAGTGCCGCCGCAGCACCGAAATCTGCGCGCAGCTCAAGCGGGATGGCCATGAAGACTACATCCGCGAGTCCACCGGCCTGGTCACCGACCCGTACTTCTCCGGCACCAAGCTCAAGTGGATCCTCGACAATGTCGAAGGCGCCCGTGAGCGCGCCGAACGTGGCGAGCTGCTGTTCGGTACTGTCGACACTTGGCTGATCTGGAAATTCTCCGGCGGCAAGGTGCACGTCACCGACTACACCAACGCGTCGCGCACGCTGATGTTCAATATTCACACACTGGAATGGGACGAAAAGCTGCTGAAAATCCTCGGCATCCCACGCCAGATGCTGCCCGAGGTTCGCCCCTCCTCCGAAGTCTACGGCCACACCAAGAGCGGCATTGCCATCGCCGGTATCGCTGGCGACCAGCAGTCTGCGCTGTTCGGCCAGATGTGCGTCGAGCCCGGCCAGGCCAAGAACACCTACGGCACCGGCTGCTTCCTGCTGATGAACACCGGCGACAAGGCCGTCAACTCGTCCCATGGCCTGCTCACCACCATCGCCTGTGGCCCGCGCGGTGAAGTGGCCTATGCACTGGAGGGCGCCGTGTTCAATGGTGGCTCTACCGTGCAGTGGCTGCGTGACGAGCTGAAGATCGTCAACGACGCACTCGATACCGAGTACTTCGCCAGCAAGGTCAAGGACAGCAACGGCGTGTACTTGGTGCCCGCCTTCACGGGCCTGGGCGCTCCCTATTGGGACCCTTATGCCCGTGGCGCCCTGTTCGGCCTGACGCGGGGTGTGAAGGTCGACCACATCATTCGTGCAGCGCTGGAATCGATCGCCTACCAGACCCGTGACGTACTGGACGCCATGCAACAGGATTGCGGCTATCGCCTGTCCGAATTGCGCGTGGATGGCGGTGCGGTGGCCAACAACTTCCTCATGCAGTTCCAGGCCGACATCCTCGGCACCTGCGTGGAGCGCCCGAAAATGCGCGAGACCACAGCCCTCGGCGCCGCCTACCTGGCAGGCCTGGCCTGCGGGTTCTGGAGCAGCCTGGATGAGTTGCGCGACAAGGCGATCATCGAGCGCGAGTTCAGCCCGCAACTGGACGAGACGCAGAAAGAGAAGCTTTATGCCGGGTGGCTGAAGGCCGTCGACCGTACCCGCGACTGGGAAGATCACGAAGCCTGACACCCTCCTGGAGGTGCAGCCTTGTGCTGCGAAGAAGCCAGTGATCAGACAGTGAATATTCGCTGCTAACACCGGCCTCTTCGCAGCACAAGGCTGCTCCTACACGCGTCCTGCACATTCGTCTACTGGCCGTCATCCGCTTCCTACGGCATCATTGCAGAATTTGTCCGGCAGCCCATAAGGACCGCCCATGAATCTGCCCCCCCGCCAACAACAAATCCTCGAGCTGGTCCGCGACCGCGGCTACGTCAGCATCGAAGAAATGGCGCAGCTGTTCGTCGTCACCCCGCAAACCATCCGCCGCGACATCAACCAGCTCGCCGAGCTCAACCTGCTGCGCCGCTACCACGGGGGTGCCGCGTATGACTCGAGCATCGAGAACACCGCCTACGCCATGCGCGCCGACCAGATGCGCGACGAGAAGCAGCGCATCGCCGAAGCCGTGGCCTCGCAGATTCCCGACCATGCCTCGCTGTTCATCAACATCGGCACAACGACCGAATCGATCGCCCGCGCACTGCTCAACCATAACCACCTGAAGGTGATTACCAACAACCTGCACGTGGCCTCGATCCTGGCGGCCAAGGACGATTTCGAAGTACTGGTGGCAGGTGGCACGGTGCGCCGCGATGGCGGTGTGGTCGGCCAGGCCAGCGTCGATTTCATCAACCAGTTCAAGGTTGACTTCGCCTTGGTTGGTATCAGCGGCATCGACGAAGATGGCAGCCTGCTGGACTTCGATTACCAGGAGGTACGGGTTTCCCAGGCCCTGATCGCCAATGCACGCCAGGTTATCCTGGCCGCCGACTCCAGCAAGTTCGGGCGCAATGCCATGGTTCGCCTGGGCTCGATCAGCCTGGTGGACTGTTTGGTGACCGACCAGACGCCGACGCCCGCCCTCGCCCACTTGCTTAACCAGTACAAGATTCGCCTCGACGTGGTGTGAAGCAGATTGTGGGGCTGAAGCGTATGGATTGAGATTTTTATCGCTCTCGAGATCGAGCGCCGCCCGCGCGGCGCATCGCGAGCAACGCTCGCTCCTACGTTTGTTTCCGGCCAATTATTCCTGTGGCATTGGCGCGCGGCCCCTTGGCGCCCGCCTCAATGTCGCGTCGGACCAACCAGGCGGTCGCGTGCGCTGGCACAGGCGTGACTGGCCCGAAACAAACGTAGGAGCGAGCGTTGCTCGCGATGCGCCGCGCGGGCGGCGCTCGATTTCGACAACGCCTAATGAATCAAGCCCTACACCCGAATTTTCGTAAATGTTCACTTTATTGTCATCCGATCAGTATTTTCTATAAAGACTGACTGGATACCCGCCTTCTGTTGCGCTAGTATTTTCGGAAACGAACATCAATGTTCATATTCGATGTGAACAGCCCCAGGAGGCCTTGCCCGTGTCCCAGCCCGTTTCGTCCCAGCCCCCCCTCACCGACTGCTATGACCTCGCCGTGATCGGCGGTGGCATCAATGGTGTGGGCATTGCTGCCGACGCCGCCGGGCGCGGCCTGAAGGTGTTCCTTTGCGAAAAGGACGACCTGGCGCAGCACACGTCGTCGGCGAGCAGCAAGCTCATCCATGGTGGTCTGCGCTACCTGGAGCACTACGAGTTCCGCCTGGTGCGCGAAGCCCTGGCCGAGCGCGAAGTCCTGCTGGCCAAGGCGCCGCACATCGTCAAGCCAATGCGTTTCGTGCTGCCCCACCGCCCGCACCTGCGCCCGGCCTGGATGATCCGTGCCGGCCTGTTCCTCTACGACCACTTGGGCAAGCGCAAGCGCCTGGGCGCTTCGCGCAGCCTGCGCTTCGGCCCGGGCTATCCGCTCAAACCGGCCATCACCCGGGGTTTCGAATACGCTGACTGCGCCGTGGACGACGCCCGCCTGGTCGTGCTCAATGCCATGGCAGCCCGCGAAAAAGGTGCGCACATCGTCACCCGCACCCGCTGCCTGCGTGCCGAGCGTGTCGATGGCGTGTGGCAGGTCGAGTTACAGCATGCCGACGGCAGCCTGCAGAGCATTCGTGCCCGCGCCCTGGTCAACGCTGCTGGCCCGTGGGTGGCCAGCTTCATCAAGGATGACCTCAAGCTGGATGCGCCTTACGGCATCCGCCTGATTCAGGGCAGCCACCTGATCGTCCCGCGCCTGTACGAAGGCGAGCACGCTTACATCCTGCAGAACGAAGACCAGCGCATCGTGTTCTGCATCCCTTACCTGGACCGCTTCACCCTGATCGGCACCACCGACCGTGAGTACAGCGGCGACCCGGCCCAGGTGAAAATCACCGAGGCCGAGACCGACTACCTGCTCAAGGTAGTCAACGCGCACTTCAACCATCAGCTCAGCCGTGCCGACATCCTGCACACCTACTCCGGCGTACGCCCGCTGTGCAACGACGAGTCGGACAACCCGTCGGCCGTGACCCGCGACTACACCCTGGCGCTGTCGGCAGGTGAAGGCCAGGCGCCGTTGCTGTCGGTGTTCGGCGGCAAGCTCACCACGTACCGCAAGCTGGCCGAATCGGCCATGGCCGAGCTCAAGCCGTTCTTCACCCAGATGCGCGCCAGCTGGACCGCTACAGCGCCGCTGCCAGGCGGGGAAGATATGACGACTGCGCAGGCACTGACTGACGCCATTCTGGCGCAGTACGGGTGGCTGCCGGTGGACATCGCCAAACGCTGGGCAGTGACTTACGGCAGCCGCGTATGGCGCCTGCTCGAGGGTATTCAGGGCCCGGAAGGTTTGGGCCAGGCCATTGGCGGCGGTCTCTTCAGCCGCGAAGTCGATTACCTGCGCAGCGAAGAGTGGGCTGTAGATGCGGCCGACATTCTGTGGCGCCGTACCAAACTGGGCCTGTTCACATCGCCTGCGGAACAGCAGGCGCTGCACGACTACCTAGTGACAGCGCCGCTGAGCCAAACTTCGTTCAAGGCTGCCTGAAGGCGACGTTGAAGCCGGTGCCGCCAGCGCGGCACCCGCTCACGGCAACACCCCATCAATCCCGAACCAACGGTCAAACGCTTCGCGGGCCAACGTGACAATCAAGTCGCGCTCGCCGTCGTGAATGGCTTGCACGATGCCTTCGCAGTACTTCAAGTATTGCTCCTCACTGACCTCTCCCGCTTCTGCACGCTCCCGGTAGGCCTCTTCGGGTGCCCGGAACGCGTCCACCAGCGCTGTGAAGCGGCGCTCGTAACGGTCCCGCACGTAACGTTCCCAAAACGCCTGATCAGCCAGTGCCTGAGTCAAACGCTCTGGGGTTTCCGCGCGTAAAACTTCGACCCTGGCGTTGTTCAGGTCGGCGGGGGTCAACCCGGCATAGGCTTCAAAATGCAGGGCAGCAGGTTGGGCAGGCAGGCGCAGCGGGCCCGCCAAGCGAACACGGTAGGTGAGGTAGACTTCGATATCGTCCACATCGTGCCCAGCATCGCGAATCCTCTGGATCCGCCGCGTCGCGATCTCATCAAGCGCGTCCAGGCGAAACAGTGAGCGGCTCAAGCGCATCAGCTCAACCTCGCTCTGGGCAATGGACATCCCCGAGGTATGCCGGTGGATCAACGCCCTCACCTCCATCTGGCTGAACAGCCACAACAGGCGGTCCTCGCAGGAAGCGTTGCCGCCCGACATGATGAACAACTGTTCACGCAGTTCAGTGTTCTGCTCGCAGGCCTCGATGATGTTCCAGACCCTGGCCCGATAGTAGGTTGGTCGCTGCACGAAGTCGGACGATCGAGCGAAGTCGCGGAGGAAGTTGAAGAAAGGCCGGGACGTCGTTTCCAACTGCAGGTTACGCCACTGCATCTCGCGCTCGCTACGTTGTGCGCCCGTCGAGCCGAGCAACCAGTGCTCGCGCTCGTTTACCTGCACCAGCTGATGACGGAACGACGAAGTGCCCGACAGTTGATTCAGGTACTGCTCGCTCGCTTCATCCAAGGGATTGTCGTGCAGGGCCATGCGCTGCAGACGCTGGCGCAGGCCGTGGAGGTCCTGATTGACCTGACGGATCTGGTTGTTGCGCAGGTCGGCGACGCCGCGCAGTGGCAACTGCTGCAGGCGCGAGGGGAATGAGGTGATACCTGTCGAACGCAGCCCCACCGGCCTGAGGTGGATCAACCCACGTATATCGGGGGCAAAGCCGAGCGGGTTGTAATTGAGCTCGAGCGTTTGCAAGCGGGTCAAGGCACTGAGCCGGCGGTTGCCGGCAACATCCATGATGATCCGATTGTGATCCAACTGCAGCCCCCGCAGCTCGGTCAACCGCTCTACACCCGGCGGGATGACGGCAAGATGATTCGCACGCAGGTCAAGCTCGCGCAAGTTAGGGAAGCGCGCGAGGAAATCAGGATCGATTTCCGACAAGTCCATGTCGCGCAGGGTCAGCCGCGTGACATGCGGGAAGCTCACCCCCTCTTCCAGCGTGGGCAAGCTGCCGACACGTTCGCCTCGAATGTCCAGCGCGTAGGTGCCATCGCTGCGCAGGCCCGTCTTGCATCGCCAGCAACGGCGGATGCTGTTCGCGACCCGGCCACGCCGCAGCAGGTCCAGCACGCCAGCGTGTTCCATACGCCACCGCCGCAAGACCTGGCGCAGGCTCACCAGTTGCTGGCTGAGCTCGCTGTAGTGCTGCCACGGGTCGACCCCGCGTGCAATCAGGTCCAGCAGATAGCGTTGCAACTGGCTGTCGCCAAGGGTCGGGAAGATTTGCCGCAGCCCTCGCCGGCTGGCCTGCCCACGGCTTTCGCCGCGCCCACTGAGTGGGTAGCCCAGGCGCCCGTCTCCCCACCGCACGGGCGGCCGCACGCCACCGCCTATCGGCGCCTGGCCGATCAACTGCGCGGCCAGGTCACGATGCGTGCGGGCGTGCTCGGCCAGCAGGTCGCTCAACGCTGGCGCGTCCAGCGTGCGGGTCCCCAGTGCGCCTGTTTGCGCGTCACTCAAGGTCAACGAAAGTGCCTGCAGCAGGCTGTCGGTTGGAACAGTGCCTGCCAACAGCTCACCCGTCGCAGCATAGGCGGTATATCCAGTCGGCGTTTTGATGATACTGAACCGCTGAGCAGCAGCATCCGCGCCGGCATGTGCCAATACCGCCCCTGTGCGGCTCTCGGCTCGCACTTCGACGGCATAGGGTTCAAGCCACGGCGCCAAGTGTTCGATAAGGCCAACGGCCAGCTTCGCGGTATCGGCATTGGCTGCCGAAGCCTGACGTAAACCTGCGCAGGCACGGTCAAGGCGGCTGTCGCGCAAAAACCAGCGCGCGCGTTCAGCCAAGGCCAAGGGGACGCGATCACTGGCCAGCATCTGCTCGACCTGCTGGCTGTCGACCTGCTGGATAATTTCATGGGCCCCGCGCTGCGACAGGCCAGGGAAGTCCCGGCGCAGCGCGACACTGGCCAACTCTTCATTGCCTTGCGCTGTGCTGACCAGAAACTCGAACGCCTCGCCCTGTACGGCGGGGAATTGCTCATGCAAGCGGTAGCGCTCCAAGGCATCGAGCAACCGTGCGGGGGGCGGCGCGTTTTCCAGGTGCAGACGCCTTAGCTGTGCGTCATCGAAGCCCGTGCTATCGAGCACCCTGCGTACGTCTTCATCGCTGACGTCGGCCAGTTCAGCGCTCAACCGCCGCATCAAGCGCGCAGGCTCTGCCCACTCCTCTGCACGCTCCAGTGCATGCCGCCAGCCGCCAGTTCCATTGTGCTCGAGCATTGGCTGAAAGGCCTCGCTGCGCTGAGGATGACGGATGAACAGGTGCTCACCATCCTTGTAGCCCGCCAACTGAAAACTGGCTTCGTGCAACTTCAATTGCCACTGGTCATCCTCTGGGATCAGTTCGCCAACCGTCACGCCCTGCTCCTTTACCCGGTAAGCAGACAGGTCATGGGCACACAGCTTGACGTGACCGGCATCGGTGCGAATCGGCGACAGCTCATCGACGAACACGATGCGCTTGAGCACGTGCCCCGCCACTGCAGTGCCAGCGCCTATCGCGGCCCCCAGCGCAACACTTTCAGCCACACTGAATACGTGCTCCAGCGCCCCTTGGCGATCGCCCAGCTGCCAATCCTGGTAACCCTCGTAGACCTCATCGGCAATCTGCACGGCAGCGACCGCAAGCATCAATTCGCCCACCACCGGCACGAACAGCCCAGCCAGGTTCAACAAGGTCAGTCCCGCTTGCTGATACCCCCTCAGCCGCTCATCCCGCGCCTTGCTGTCCTCGTCGGCAGTGGGTACGGCCAGCACACGAGCATCATCGAGCATCTTGTCGATGCGCGAAGCACGCAGGAAGGCAAACAACGGTTGAGTGATGGCAAAGTCACGACCATCCAGCTGCAACACCGCCCCCTCAGCGCTCGACGACAGCAAACGCTTCAAGGTGCCGAAAAAGGCGACCCGATCACGCTCAGCGATGAACCGCGCCATGAACGCCGCATAGTGTGGGTCGCGCAGGCGCAGGCCCATGGCCTGATAGAACGCCCACCAGGATTCGAACACCTGCACGGGCTGCTGAGGGTCACCCGGTATCCAGAGCAGGATCCCGCGCAAATAAGCCTGATCGCGGTCTTGAATCTCGATGGCCACCGCCCCGTGCAGGCACTTGCCCAGCAGGTAGACCTGGCGAGCCGTCAACACAACAGGGTAAGCAGGCACCACAGCAGGCTTTGCAAAGATCGGCAGTGTCTGCAGGTAGTTGTCGTGGCTGATCTGGCCTTTGAGGGCTGCCAGGCGTACAGCCGCTTCCATCGACGAGCGCAGGGCCTCCTCCAGCAATGCCTCGACCTCACGACGGGCCTGACCGGGTTCGTCGCCTGGCCGATCTGCTGGCAGCAGATGCGCGCGCAACAGGGCCTGATAGCGGCCGCCCAGGTCGAGCGTGCGGCACAACTTGGCGAAGCGCTCGAACGATACCGACAGCGTGACACCGGCCACATCGCGCAGCGCGACCTGGGTGAAAGGCCCTGGCTTGGTTTCCGCCTGGGTGAAGTTGTGCAGCGCGGTCGTCAACAGAGGCTGAGTCGAGATGCGGACAATGTTCGGCGACGGCGTTGGCGGAATGGGCGTTGCCAGAATGATTTGAACCACCTTGCGCAGTGTCGCTTTGCGCACGTCAGTGCTTACCTTGAAACGCCGACGCAACGCGTCCTCCAGCAGTGCGGCGGCAAAGTCGTCCAGGGCCGGAATGTGGCTGAACAACTGCCGCACACGCTCAGCACTGTCCTGCTGCTGACGCAGCGCCTGGTGAAGCGCACGCTGCTGGTCGACCGTGGCCGAGGTAAGCCAGGCCGGTAAACGTTGGGAAATCAGGGCATCTATCGAAGCAGGCGCTTCATCGGCAGAAAGGGTCATGGCAGTGCGGTCCGTAAAAGCCGTTAACAGACCACGCTGCAAACCGTCACCTGCGGTAACTAAATCTAGGCCCCATTCATTCGGGTTTCCGAACAGCAAAAGCCAACCCATTCGGAATCACGGACAACACATGCTGTCGATTTACTGTCAAAAAAGATCGATACCCCGTAATTTCGGGGCGTTATGATCAAGAAGGAAGCTTGGCACGACTCATGCTCTACACTCTTTAGCCGAATGCACCCGCTTCATGTTGTATTCGTTGAACGAAAGAGTCCGCCAACGGCTCCATAAAAAAAACAAACATGTCGAGGAAAATTTGATGCGTATCGTTCGTCAATTGCTGGGCGCCGCTATCGCGGCTGCAGTCATCGCTTCGCCGGCCATGGCCGAGGAGCTGACCGGCACCCTGAAGAAGATCAAGGACTCGGGCACCATCACATTGGGCCACCGCGACTCCTCCATTCCATTTTCCTACCTGGCAGGCAAGCCGGAACCCGTGGGCTACTCCCACGACATCCAGCTGGCCGTGGTCGAGGCCCTGAAAAAACAACTGGGCACCGACATCAAGGTCAAATACAACCTCGTCACCTCCCAGACCCGCATCCCGCTGGTGCAAAACGGCACCGTCGACCTGGAGTGCGGCTCCACCACCAACAACGTCGAGCGCCAGCAGCAAGTCGGTTTCTCGGTCGGCATCTTCGAAGTCGGCACCCGCCTGCTGACCAAGGTCAAGGACGGTCAGCCTTCCTATAAAGACTTCCCGGACCTGGCTGGCAAAAACGTGGTGACCACCGCCGGCACCACCTCCGAGCGCATCCTCAAGGCGATGAACGCCGACAAGCAAATGAAGATGAACGTGATTTCCGCCAAGGACCACGGTGAAGCCTTCAACATGCTCGAAGGCGGCCGCGCCGTGGCCTTCATGATGGACGACGCCCTGCTGGCCGGTGAAATGGCCAAGGCTCGCAAACCGTCCGACTGGGTTATCACCGGTACCCCTCAGTCGTACGAAATCTACGGCTGCATGGTGCGCAAGGAAGACGCTGCGTTCAAGAAAGCGGTCGACGAGGCCATCGTGGCTTACTTCAAGTCGGGCGAAGTCAACAAGAGCTACGACAAGTGGTTCATGCAGCCAATCCCGCCAAAGGGCCTGAACCTGCAGTTCCAGATGAGCGACGAGCTGAAAAAACTGATCGCCGAGCCGACCGACAAAGCGGCGGACGAGAAGAAGTCCTGATCCTCAGATAGTGGCCTGGTGCGCATGCGCACGAATCAATTCTGCAGGCCACTCATTAGTGTCTAACCTTTCATCCGAGGGCGCCAAGCGCCCCCGGATGTTCGAAGGTGCCCGTGAAACAACCGTCTGAGGGGAAATCCCGATGAATTACAACTGGGACTGGGGCGTGTTCTTCAAGTCCACCGGCGTGGGCAGCGAAACCTATCTGGACTGGTACATCACCGGCCTGGGCTGGACCATCGCCATCGCCATCACCGCCTGGATCATCGCGCTGCTGCTGGGGTCTGTCCTTGGCGTCATGCGTACTGTGCCGAACCGCCTGGTATCGGGCATCGCCACTGCCTATGTGGAACTGTTCCGCAACGTGCCGCTGCTGGTGCAGCTGTTCATCTGGTACTTCCTGATACCGGACCTGCTGCCCGAAGGCCTGCAGGAATGGTTCAAGCAGGACCTCAACCCGACCACCTCGGCGCTGATCAGCGTGGTTGTGTGCCTGGGCCTGTTCACTGCGGCCCGTGTCTGCGAACAAGTGCGCACCGGCATCCAGGCGCTCCCCCGCGGCCAGGAATCCGCAGCCCGCGCCATGGGCTTCAGCCTGCCGCAGATCTACACCAACGTGCTGCTGCCGCAAGCCTACCGGATCATCATTCCGCCGCTCACGTCAGAGTTCCTCAACGTGTTCAAGAACTCCTCGGTGGCCTCGCTGATCGGCCTGATGGAGCTGCTGGCACAAACCAAGCAGACCGCAGAGTTCTCCGCCAACCTGTTCGAGGCGTTCACCCTGGCCACGCTGATTTACTTCACCCTGAACATGGGCCTGATGCTGCTCATGCGCCTGGTCGAGAAGAAAGTCGCAGTACCTGGCCTGATTTCCGTGGGAGGCAAGTAAATGGACATGGATTTCAGCGAAATCATCCCCGCCCTGCCCGCCCTCTGGGAAGGCATGATCATGACCCTGCAACTGATGGTCATGGGCGTGGTCGGCGGTATCGCACTCGGCACCCTCCTGGCGCTGATGCGCCTGTCATCGAGCAAGCTGCTGTCGCGGCTGGCGGGCGCTTACGTCAACTACTTCCGCTCGATCCCGCTGCTGCTGGTGATCACCTGGTTCTACCTGGCGGTGCCGTTCGTGCTGCGCTGGATCACCGGCGAAGACACACCCGTCGGTGCGTTCACCTCCTGCGTGGTCGCGTTCATGATGTTCGAAGCGGCCTACTTCTGCGAAATCGTCCGTGCCGGTGTACAGTCGATCTCCAAGGGCCAGATGGGCGCCGCGCAAGCGCTGGGCATGAACTACGCCCAGACCATGCGCCTGATCATCCTGCCCCAGGCCTTCCGCAAGATGACCCCTTTGCTGCTGCAGCAAAGTATCATCCTGTTCCAGGACACCTCGCTGGTGTACACCGTGGGCCTGGTCGACTTCCTCAACTCGGCACGCTCCAACGGCGACATCATCGGGCGCTCTCATGAGTTCCTGATCTTCGCCGGGGTCGTCTACTTCATCATCAGCTTCTCCGCTTCGTGGCTGGTCAAGCGCCTGCAAAAAAGGATCACCGTATGATTTCCATCAAGAACGTCAACAAGTGGTACGGCGACTTCCAGGTACTGACCGACTGCAGCACCGACGTCAAGAAGGGTGAAGTGGTAGTAGTGTGCGGGCCGTCGGGCTCGGGCAAGTCCACCCTGATCAAGTGCGTCAACGCGCTGGAGCCGTTCCAGAAGGGCGACATCGTGGTCGATGGCACCTCGATTGCCGACCCGAAGACCAACCTGCCGAAACTGCGCTCGCGGGTGGGCATGGTGTTCCAGCACTTCGAGCTGTTCCCGCACCTGACCATCACCGAAAACCTGACCATCGCCCAGCGCAAGGTGCTCGGCCGCAGCGAGGCAGAAGCCTCCAAGAAAGGCCTGGCCCTGCTCGATCGCGTCGGCCTCAGCGCGCATGCCAAGAAACACCCCGGCCAGCTTTCCGGCGGCCAACAGCAACGGGTGGCGATCGCCCGCGCCCTGGCCATGGACCCGATCGTCATGCTGTTCGACGAACCCACCTCGGCACTGGACCCGGAAATGGTCAGTGAAGTGCTCGATGTGATGGTTCAGCTGGCCAACGAGGGCATGACCATGATGTGCGTGACCCACGAGATGGGCTTTGCCCGCAAGGTCGCCAACCGGGTCATCTTCATGGACAAAGGCAGCATCATCGAAGACTGCACCAAAGAAGAGTTCTTCGGCGACCAGAACGCCCGCGACCAACGCACCCAGCACTTCCTCAGCAAGATCCTGCAACACTAAGCCGGCCTCAGCCTCCGCTGCCCGCCCCCATCGGGCAGCGGACGCTGGTCGTGACAAGGCCACTGTGATGAAATGCGATCCTTCGCTTCTTCTCCCTGCCAGACCTGCCGTGAATTCCCGCCTGATTCGTCAATTGCTGTTACCCCCCCTGGTCATCCTGCTGATGGTCGGCCTCGGCATGGCCGGTTACCTGGTCAGCGAGAGCAATGGCATCCGCAGCCTGAGCGAAAACGGCGAGCGTCAGCTGGAGCTGCACGCGCGCACGGTCGAGAGCGAGATCAGCAAATACACCTACCTGCCTAGCCTGCTGGAGCTTGAAGACAGCGTCTCGCACCTGCTCACCGAGCCCGATGGCGGCTCCCGCCAGGCGGTCAACGAATACCTCGAAGGCCTGAACCGGCGCAGCCGCAGCCGGGCAATCTTCGTGCTCGACACCAACGGCCGGGTGCAGGCCACCAGCAACTGGCGCGATGCCGATTCGTTTCTGGGTGAAGACCTGTCATTCAGGGCCTACTTCCAGACTGCCGTGCGCGGCGAACCCGGGCGCTTTTATGGCATCGGCAGCACCACCGGCGAGGCCGGCTACTACCTGGCCCATGGCCTGGAAGAACACGGCAAGATCATAGGCGTTGCGGTGATCAAGGTACGCCTGGACACCCTCGAAGAACGTTGGCAGCGCGCCCGCCTGGAAGCGTTCGTCAGCGATGAGAACGGCATCATCATTCTGTCCAGTGACCCGGCCCGGCGCTTGAAGTCGGTGCGCCCGCTGACCCCGCAAATCAAGGAACGCCTGGCGCGCAGCCTGCAGTATTACTGGTGGCCGCTGAACGAGCTGCAACCTCTGGCGCGGGAAACCCTCGCCGATGGTGTTGAAAAGCTGACCTTCCCGGCCAACAGCGAAACAGCACAAGGCAAGGCCCATGAAGTGGCCTACCTGGCCCAGACCCGTCGCCTGGTCGACACCCCGTGGCATTTCACCCTGCTGACCCCGTTGCAAGACCTGCGCCGAGAATCGATGGTGCAAGGCATCCTGGTCGGGGTGGCATTCGCCCTGCTAGCCATCCTGGGCATCGCCTGGAACGAACGCCGCAAGGTCATCGCCACCCGCCTGGCCGCCCGTGAGGCGCTGCAGGAAGCCAACAGCCAACTCGAACGCCGCATCACCGAACGCACCGCCGACTTGCGTGCCAGCAATGAGCGGCTGAAGGGGCAGATCCGCGAGCGCCGGCATGCTGAGCAAACCCTGCGCCATGCCCAGGATGAGCTGGTGCAGGCGGGCAAGCTGGCTGCCATCGGGCAGATGTCGACCAGCATCGCCCACGAACTCAACCAGCCCTTGGCCGCGCTGCGCACGTTGTCCGGCAACACCGTACGCTTCCTCGAACGCGGCGCGCTGGAAACGGCCAGCACCAACCTGCGTACCATGAACGACCTGATCGACCGCATGGGCCGAATCACCGCCAGCCTGCGTTCATTCGCCCGCCGTGGCGACGACGGTGGCCAGGCCTCGCTGGCCAAGGCGGTGGACGCCACCCTGCAGGTACTGGCCAACCGCATCAGTGGCTGCCACTTGCAATTGCACAACCAGTTCGAAGACCATCAACTGGCCATCGACCAGACCCGCCTGGAGCAGATCCTGGTCAACCTGATCGGCAACGCCATCGACGCCATGGCCACCCAGCCCCTGCCAGAGCTGTGGCTCGAAGGCGAACTGCAGGGTGACAAGTATCGCCTGCGGGTGCGCGACAACGGCCATGGCATCGACGCCGAGGCACGCAAGCATCTGTTCGAACCCTTCTTCACCACCAAACCGGGCGAACATGGCCTGGGCCTGGGCCTGACCTTGTCGGCGAGCCTTGCCGCCGCCGCCAAAGGCAGCCTGAACGTCGAGCATCCTGTCAGTGGCGGGACGGCCTTCGTGCTTGTCCTGCCCCTGGTATCCCCCCCTAGCGAATCGGCAGAGCACCCATGAACCAAGCGCCTCTCACCGTCCTGATTGTCGAAGACGACCCGCATGTGCTGCTCGGCTGCCAGCAGGCATTGGCCCTGGAAGACATCGCCTGCGAAGGGGTCGGCAGCGCCGAACAGGCCCTGGAACGCATCGGCGACGACTTTGCCGGCATCGTCGTCAGCGACATTCGCCTGCCCGGCATCGATGGCCTTGAGCTGCTCAACCGCCTCAAGGCCCGCGACCGCAGCCTGCCGGTGGTGCTGATCACCGGCCATGGCGATATCGACATGGCGGTCGGCGCCATGCGCAACGGCGCCTACGATTTCATGGAGAAGCCCTTCTCCCCCGAGCGCCTGGTCGACGTGGTGCGCCGCGCCCTCGAACAGCGCGGCCTGTCCCGCGAGGTGGTTGCCTTGCGCCGCCAGCTGGCCGAACAGAGCAGCCTGGAGGGCCGCATCATTGGCCGCTCGCCGGCCATGGAGCACCTGCGTGAACTGATCGCCAACGTCGCCGACACCTCGGCCAACGTGCTGATCGAAGGCGAGACCGGCACCGGCAAAGAACTGGTCGCCCGCTGCCTCCACGATTTCAGCCGCCGCCAGGGCCAACCCTTCGTGGCGCTGAACTGCGGCGGCCTGCCCGAAAACCTGTTCGAGAGCGAAATTTTCGGCCACGAAGCCAACGCCTTTACCGGCGCAGGTAAACGCCGAATCGGCAAAATCGAACACGCCAATGGCGGCACGCTGTTCCTCGACGAGGTCGAGAGCATGCCGATCAACCTGCAGATCAAACTGCTGCGGGTGTTGCAGGAGCGCACACTGGAGCGGCTGGGCTCGAACCAGAGCATCGCGGTGGATTGCCGGGTAATCGCCGCGACCAAGTCCGACCTCGATGCCATGGGGCAGAACGGGCAGTTTCGCAGTGACCTGTACTACCGGCTGAACGTGGTGACGCTGGAGCTCCCCCCCCTGCGTGAACGCCGCGAAGACATCCTGCAATTGTTCGAACACTTCCTGCAGCAATCGGCCCTGCGCTTCGACCGTGAAGCACCGACACTGGACAGCCAGACCTTGTCGCGGTTGATGGCCCATGACTGGCCGGGCAACGTGCGAGAACTGCGCAACGTTGCCGAGCGTCATGCCTTGGGCTTACCGGCCTTCAAGAAAGGCCCGAGTGGCGGCGCCAGCCAGGGCCTGGGCTTTTCCGAGGCGGTGGAGGCCTTTGAACGCAACCTGCTCAGCGATGCCTTGCAACGCACCGGCGGCAACCTCAGCCAGGCCAGCCAGGAGCTGGGCATGGCCAAGACCACGCTGTTCGACAAAGTGAAAAAGTACGGGCTGGGCTAAAAATCGGCGGCGCCTGCTTCGCGGGCAAGCCCGCTCCTACAGGATTAGCGCCGCCCCCGAGGGTGGTGGGGAACCGGTGGGAGCGGGCTTGCCCGCGAAGCAGCCAATGCCAATCTCACAGACCCGCAATATGCGTCACATCCTGCCGATGCGATTGCAGGTAAGGCAGCACCGCCCCCAGCAACGGCGCCTTGAACGGCTCCTGAAAACGGTGCGCCAGCCCCGGTATCAAGCGCAGCTGGCTGCCCTGGATATGCGCCGCCAAGTGCACCCCATGCATCACCGGCAACAACGGGTCGGCCGTGCCATGCACCACCAGCGTCGGCACGCGCAGCTGGTTGAGCAACGCCACGCGGCTCGGTTCGGCCAGGATCGCCATGATCTGGCGCTTGGCACCATCCGGGTTGAATGCCCGGTCATAGGCCACCGCTGCCTGCTGCAACAAGGCGGCCCGATCATCACGCACCTGCGGGCTGCCCAGTGCCGCCAGCAAGTCAGCCTGCTGCTCGATCGCTACCTCACGGTTGGGCGCACTGCGCCGGGCCAACAGCTGCACCAGGGCAGGGTCCGGCGCCGGCAGCCCTGCGGCGCCTGAGCTGGACATCACCAGCGTCAGGCTACGGACCCGCTCCGGCGCCATTGCCGCCAGGTGCTGGGCAATCATCCCGCCCATGCTGACACCCAGCACATGAAACTGGCGTATGCCCAATGAATCCATCAAGCGCAGCCCATCCCCCGCCATGTCGGTGAGCGTATAGGGGGCGGAAACCGGCAGGCCGAGCTTGTAGCGCAGCAGCTCGACCGTCAGGTTGGCCGAGGGTGGCAGTTGGTTCCAGCGCGACAGGCCGACATCGCGGTTGTCGTAGCGTATGACCCGAAAACCCTGGCGGCACAGAGCCTCGACCACGTCGTCCGGCCAATGGATCAGTTGCCCGCCCAGGCCCATGACCAGCAGCAATGCAGGGTCTCGCGGCGCACCGACGCTTTGGTAAACCAGGCTCAAATCACCCAGTTCAGCCCGTTGTACCGCTACCTGCGTGTCACAGCGTTGGTCGGCGAAGCTCGCCGGCACGCTGAAAAGAAAGAAGAGAAACAGCAGCAAAGCCCGCATGAAAGAAACACCAGAATGCAGATCCCCAGTAGAGCGCGAGTTTGATGAATTTCTGTCGGGCGCGCTGCCACAGTTCAGTGACAGTTTGATGACCCCCGCTGAGTGGTGTGGCCAACGGTCCAGTCGACAGCCTGGGCAACATGAGCGAAACTCAACTCAATTCCTTCCCTTTGGCATTCAACCCTCGGAGTCAGCAGTGCTGGAGATCCGCCACCTGAAAACCCTTCATGCCCTGCGCGAGGCCGACAGCCTGGTAGAGGCCGCCGAACGCCTGCACCTGACGCAGTCGGCGCTGTCGCACCAGTTCAAAGAGCTGGAAGAGCGCCTGGGCTTGCCGCTGTTCGTGCGCAAGAGCAAACCGATCCGCTTCACCAGTGCCGGCCTGCGCTTGCTGCAACTGGCAGATGCCACGCTGCCGCTGCTGCGCGGCGCCGAGCGTGACATCGCGCGCTTGGCCGGTGGCACCGCCGGGCGCTTGCACATGGCCATCGAATGCCACAGCTGCTTCCAATGGCTGATGCCGACCATCGACCAGTTCCGCGATGCCTGGCCGGAAGTCGAGCTGGACCTGGCCTCGGGTTTTGCCTTCGCTCCCCTGCCCGCGCTGGCCCGTGGCGACCTGGACCTGGTGGTCACTTCCGACCCGCTGGACCTGGCCGGTATCACCTATGTGCCGCTGTTCACCTATGAAGCCATGCTCGCCGTGGCCAACCAGCACCCGCTGGCCAGCAAGCCTTACATGGTGCCGCAAGACCTGCTCGACCAGACCCTGATCACCTACCCGGTGGAACGCGATCGCCTGGATATCTTCACCCGCTTCCTGGAGCCAGCCGACATCGAGCCAGCCGCCGTGCGTACCTCGGAGCTGACGGTGATGATGATGCAATTGGTCGCCAGCGGCCGTGGCGTGTGCGGCATGCCGCACTGGGCACTGCACGAGTACAGCTCGCGGGGCTACGTGAAAGGCAAGCGCCTGGGCGAAAAGGGCCTGTTCGCCACGCTTTATGCGGCGGTACGCACCGACATGCTCGATGCGCCGTACATGCGCGATTTTCTGCTGACCGCCAAGGACACTTCGTTCGCCACCCTCGATGGGGTCAGCGCGGTACGCTGACGGCCTGGCGGTACAACGGCAGGATCAGGTCGCGGGTCAGCGGCGCCAGCTCAAACGCAGGCGCCTGGTCCGCCGCCAGCCACACCACTTCTTCGATTTCCGCCGCCGGGGTCACGGCTTCGGCGCTGTCGACGCGAAACAGTTCGGCTTGCACCTGGTAGCCTGGCTCGTTGGCAGCCGGCGCGCTGAACTGGCCGAGGTGGACGGCCTGGGCGGGGTCGATGCGCAGGCCCAGCTCCTCATGCAGCTCACGCACCAGCGCCTCTACCGGCGACTCACCCGCATCGATCTTGCCGCCGGGCTGCATGAAGGCCACGGTGCCGCGCTTGCGCACCAGCAAGGTGCGGCCCTGGGGGTCGATCAGCAGGGCGGCGGCGATGCGAAGGGTGTTGGGCATGGGATGGGCTCGCTGGAAAAGCCTGAGAGGATCCCATGGGGTTCATCGCCTGACAAGGTCGGTGCAGCCTGCCCTCACAGACGAACGGCCCCTTGCCAACCCGCCGCCCACCCGCCATAACCAACACATGAACCTACCCGCCCAACAGCACCCGGTGCTGGCGCTGTTCCACCCCGCCGTCGGCACCTGGTTCCGTCGCCATTTCGCCACGGTCACCGACGCCCAGGCGCGTGCCTGGCCATTGATTCACGGCGGCCAGTCGATGCTGCTGGCCGCACCGACCGGCTCCGGCAAGACCTTGAGCGCCTTTCTGGCCGTGCTCGACGAACTGTTCTGCCAAGGCCTCGAACACGGCGGCGAACTGCCCGCGTGCACCCAAGTGGTGTATGTCTCGCCGCTCAAGGCGCTGTCCAACGATATTCGCCTGAACCTGCAAGCACCGCTCGAAGGCATCAGCCAGGCGCTGGAAGACCAGGGCCTCAAGCCGCCCCGCATCAGCACCGCAGTGCGCACCGGCGATACACCGCAAAAAGAACGCGCAGCCATGCGCAAGCTGGCCCCGCATATCCTGGTGACCACGCCGGAATCACTCTATGTGCTGATGGGCTCGGCCTCGGGCCGCGCGGGCCTTGCCAGCGTGCACACAGTGATCGTCGATGAGATCCATGCCCTGGCCGGCAACAAACGGGGGGCGCACTTGGCACTGACCCTGGAGCGCCTGCAGGCGCTGACGGGGCGGCCGTTGCGTCGCATTGGCCTGTCGGCCACCCAGCGGCCGGTGGAGCGCGTGGCGCAATTTCTGGTCGGCCATCAGCGCCCTTGCGCGATCGTCGACATTGGCCACGCCCGCCAGCGCGACCTGGCCCTCGAGGTGCCGCCCGTGCCCTTGGGCGCGGTCATGGCCACGGACGTGTGGAACCTGGTCTACGACCGCCTGGCAGCCCTCGCCCGCGAGCACCGCACCACGCTGGTGTTCGTCAACACCCGGCGCCTGGCCGAACGCCTGACCCGCCACCTCAGCGATCGCCTGGGCAAGGACGCGGTGGCCGCGCACCACGGCAGCCTGGCCAAGGAACTGCGCCTGGATGCGGAACAGCGCCTGAAAACCGGCCAGTTGCAGGTGCTGGTGGCCACGGCGTCACTGGAGTTGGGCATCGACATCGGCGATGTCGACCTGGTCTGCCAGATCGCCTCACCGGGCTCGATCGCGGCCTTCTTGCAACGCGTCGGGCGCTCCGGGCACCAGGTCGAGGGCATCCCCAAAGGGCGCCTGTTCCCCACTTCGCGCGACGACTTGATCGAATGCATCGCCCTGCTGGACTGCGTGCGCCACGGGGAGCTCGACCAACTGCACATTCCCACTGCGCCCCTCGACGTGCTGGCCCAGCAGATTGTCGCCGAAACCAGTAATCAGCCCTGGCAGGAACAAGCGCTGTTCGACTGCCTGCGCCAGGCAACGCCTTACGCCGAACTCGACGTCAACCATTACCAGGCGCTGCTGCGCATGCTCGCCGAAGGCTATAACGGCCGCCAGGGCA
The DNA here is from genome assembly GCF_026240895.1 of Pseudomonas sp. DCB_AW. Taxonomy (NCBI): domain Bacteria; kingdom Pseudomonadati; phylum Pseudomonadota; class Gammaproteobacteria; order Pseudomonadales; family Pseudomonadaceae; genus Pseudomonas; species Pseudomonas sp. DCB_AW. The sequence goes on along the minus strand of NZ_JAPFCE010000015.1, from coordinate 11,146 downwards.
TCCGTAGCGCCTACCTGCACCGCGACGCGGTCAGCGGCACCTTGCGCGGCCGCCGCGGCAGCCAACTGACTGCGCTGACCAGTGGCGGGACTATCCCCGAAACCGCCGACTACGCCGTGCTACTCGAGCCGCAGGCGCTGAACATTGGCAGCGTCAATGAAGACTTCGCCGTGGAAAGCATTGCCGGCGATATTTTCCAGTTGGGCAACGCCTCCTACCGGATTCTGCGCGTCGAATCGGGCCGGGTGCGGGTAGAAGACGCCCATGGCCTGCCGCCGACCATCCCCTTCTGGCTGGGCGAAGCACCGGGGCGCAGTGACGAATTGTCCGCCGCGGTCGCTCGGCTGCAGGCACGCATCGATGAGCGACTGGGGTTGCCCGGCGCCGACAGTACCGCCGTGCTGGCCTGGCTGCAGCGCACCTTCGAACTGGGCGAAGACAGCGCCAGCCAGTTGCTCGATTACCTGGGGCGCACCCGCGACGTGCTGGGCGCCCTGCCCTCGCAACAGACGCTGATCATGGAGCGCTTCTTCGATGAGTCCGGCGGTACCCAGCTGATCATCCACTCGCCCTATGGCAGCCGCATCAACCGTGCCTGGGGCCTGGCCCTGCGCAAACGCTTTTGCCGCACCTTCAATTTCGAGCTGCAGGCAGCGGCCAGCGAAGATGCCATCGTCCTGTCGCTGTCCACCAGCCACAGTTTTGCGCTGGACGAGGTGTGGCGCTACCTGTCCAGCCGCAGCGCCGAACAGCTCCTCATCCAGGCCCTGCTCGATGCGCCCTTGTTCGGCGTGCGCTGGCGCTGGAACGCTGCCGTGGCCATGGCCTTGCCGCGCTTCGTCGGTGGGCGCAAGGTGGCCCCGCAGCTCCAGCGGATGAAAAGCGAGGACCTGATCGCTTCGGTGTTCCCCGACCAGATCGCCTGCCTGGAAAACATCGCCGGCGAACGGCAGATTCCGGATCATCCGCTGGTCGAGCAGACCCTCGACGACTGCCTGCACGAAGCCATGGACAGCGAAGGCTGGCTGGCCTTGCTGCGCCGCATCGAAGGCGGTGAGGTGCGCTTGCTCAGCCGTGACCTGCCGGCCCCGTCGCCACTGGCCTCGGCCATCCTCAACGCCAGGCCCTACGCCTTTCTTGACGATGCGCCCCTGGAAGAGCGACGCACCCAGGCCGTGCTCAACCGGCGCTGGAACGAACTGCACAGCGCGGATGACCTGGGCGCGCTGGACACCGATGCCATCGCCGCCGTAGAGAGCGAGGCCTGGCCGCAAGCGGCTAACGCCGACGAGATGCACGAAGCGTTGATGAGCCTGGGGGCCATCACTGCCCATGAAGTGCAGGCCAACGCCCATTGGGATTTACTGCTTCGGCAACTGACCAAAGCGGGGCGCGCCTTGCGCCTGCCGGGTCAACAGCTGTGGCTGGCGCGTGAACGCCTGAGCCTGCTGCAACGTGTGTATCCAGGTTCAGCCACCGAACCTGCGCTAAACGTGCTGCCAGGCTTCGAGCAAGCCATCGAGGCTGACAATGCGCTAAGCGAACTGCTGCGTGCCCGCTTAAGTGGCCACGGCCCGCAAACCATGGCGCAGATCGCTACCCCGCTAGGCAAGCCGCAGCCAGACATCGAACAGGCCCTGGCCCGCCTGGAAGCCGAGGGCTACGTGTTGCGCGGCTATTTCAGGCCTGCGGAACAACAGCTGCAGTGGTGCGAACGGCACTTGCTGGCGCGCATCCACCGCTACACGGTCAAACGCCTGCGCCGGGAGATCGAACCGGTCAGCCTGCAAGACTTCATGCGCTTTCTGTTCGACTGGCAGCACCTGGCCGCAGACGAGCGCCTGCGCGGGCCACAGGCCGTGGCTGAAGTGCTGACACAGTTGCAGGGCTACCCCGCTGCGGCCGGCGCCTGGGAGGCGGAGCTGCTGCCGGCACGCATCCACGACTACAACCCGCACTGGCTCGACGACACCTGCCGCAACGGGCAGTTTGCCTGGAGCCGGCTGGCGACCACGGTGGCCAGCACGACCTTGGCCAGTACACCGCTGGTGCTGCTGCCGCGCGAACACCTGGGCCTCTGGCGCAGCCTGGCGCCCGTACCGGCAGTAGACGAGCTCGGCCCGCGGGCGCAACGCGTGCATGATGTGTTGCAGGCGCATGGGGCGTTGTTCTTCGATGAACTGACGCAGGAAGCCCACCTGCTGCCCAGCGAACTGGAAACCGCATTGCAGGCGCTGGTGGGCTTCGGCCTGGTGGGTGCCGACAGCTTTACCGGGCTGCGCAGCCTGATCACGCCAGCGGCAAAACGCACCTCGCGCACCAGCAGGCGCGGCCATGCCCCCCTCTCCACCAGCATGGCCCACGCCGGCCGCTGGGCGCTGTTGCGCAGGGGCACTGCTGCAATAGGCGAAAGCCAGCGTCTGGAGCACATCGCCCGCGCCCTCTTGCGCCGCTATGGGGTGATCTGCTGGCGGCTGCTGGAGCGGGAAAGTGATGTATTGCCGCCCTGGCGCGAATTGCTGCGTTGCTATCACCGCCTGGAGGCCCGCGGCGAAATCCGGGGTGGGCGCTTCATTGCTGGGCTGGCCGGTGAGCAGTTCGCCTTGCCAGAGGCTGTGGGCCTGTTGCGGCAAGTGCGCCGGCGTGAGCCGGAGGGCGCACTGGTGATGGTCAGCGCCAGCGACCCGCTCAATGTGGTCGGGTCATTGCTGCCAGGGGCGAAACTACCCGCGGTGAGCGGTAACCGCTTGCTGTACCGCGATGGCGTGCCGGTGGCGGTGCGAGTCGCCGGGCGTTACCAGTTCCTCATCGAGGCCTCGGTGGAGGAACAGGACACCTGGCGCCGCAGGTTGTTGAGCGATGCACGCTGAAGCGAATGATTTTCGATACCCCGATTTTCATTTTCAGCATCGCCCAACCGGGCTATGGTCGGGGTTTGCCCCAGGCCCTGAGCCTGACCGCGCCATCGCAAGGACCCCGTATGAGCCTGTCACTTCTCAGCCGCTACGCCTTCTTCGCCGCCTGTGTATTGTTCACCCTGGCGAGCCTGCCGTTCACCCACCATGAGTGGTTGTGGCCGTTCACCCTGACCACTGCCGTGCTCAGCCTGATCGGTGTGTTCGACTTGCTGCAGCAACGCCACGCCGTACGCCGCAATTACCCGATCCTCGGCAACATCCGTTACCTGGTCGAGGGCATTCGCCCAGAGATCCGCCAGTACCTGCTCGAAGCCGACAGCGACGCCCTGCCCTTCTCCCGCGCGCAACGCTCGCTGGTCTACGCACGGGCCAAGAACGAAGCCTCGGACAAACCCTTCGGTACCCTGATCGACGTGTATGAGTCCGGCTTCGAATTCATCGGCCACTCCATGCGCCCGGCACCGCTGACCGACCCGGCGAGCTTCCGCGTCATCGTCGGCGGGCCGCAGTGCCGGCAGCCGTATTCGGCGTCGATCTTCAACATTTCCGCCATGAGCTTCGGCTCACTCAGCGCCAACGCCATCCGCGCCCTTAACCAGGGCGCCAAGCTGGGCAACTTCCACCACGATACCGGCGAAGGCAGCATCAGCCCTTACCACCGGGAACACGGTGGCGACCTGGTCTGGGAGCTGGGCAGCGGCTACTTTGGCTGCCGCACGCCTGACGGGCGCTTCGACCCCGAGCGCTTCGCCGCCCAGGCACGCAGCCCGCAGGTACGCATGATCGAGATCAAGATGAGCCAGGGCGCCAAGCCAGGCCACGGCGGCATCCTGCCCAAGCACAAAGTGACCCAGGAGATTGCCGAAACCCGCGGCGTGCTCATGGGCGAGGACTGCATTTCGCCGTCACGCCACAGCGCCTTCTCCACCCCGATAGAAATGATGCAGTTCATCGCCCAACTGCGTGAGCTGTCGGACGGCAAGCCGGTGGGCTTCAAGTTCTGCCTGGGCCACCCGTGGGAGTTCATGGGCATCGCCAAGGCCATGCTGGAAACCGGCATCCTGCCCGACTTCATCGTCGTCGACGGCAAGGAAGGCGGCACCGGTGCTGCGCCGGTAGAGTTCACCGACCACATCGGCGTACCGCTGCGCGAAGGCCTGCTGTTCGTGCACAACACGCTGGTGGGCCTGAACCTGCGCGACAAGATCAAGCTTGGCGCCAGCGGCAAGATCGTCAGCGCGTTCGATATCGCCAGCGTGCTGGCCATCGGCGCCGACTGGGCCAACTCGGCGCGCGGCTTCATGTTTGCTATTGGCTGCATCCAGTCGCAAAGCTGCCACACCAACAAGTGCCCGACTGGCGTGGCCACGCAAGACCCGTTGCGCCAGCGTGCGCTGGTGGTGCCGGACAAAGCCCAACGGGTGCTGAACTTCCACCACAACACCCTGCGCGCCCTGGCCGAAATGCTGGCAGCGGCCGGCCTGGACCACCCCGCGCAACTGGAGGCCAAGCACCTGGTACGGCGCGTATCGGCCACGGAGATCAAGCTGTTCTCGCAGATGCACGTATTCCTCAAGCCGGGCGAGTTGCTGACCGGCGAGGTGAATGGGCAGTTTTATTCGCGGATGTGGCAGCTGGCCAGGGCGGACAGCTTCGAGCCGAACAGTGAGGTGGCAGCCTGACATGGCAGGGGCCGCTCTGCGGCCCCAGCCAGTTCACATCAGGATGCGGTGCTCGCTACCCCTTGCGCCTCCTTCGGCGCCAGGCGGAAGGTGTAGTACAAGGCGGTCAGCAAGACCAGGAACGCCGGCCCGATGTACAGCGCCACGCGGGTATCCTCGAAATACGCCATCAGCCCCACCACCAGCACCAGGAAAGCCAGTGCCAGGTAGGAGCTCAGCGGCCACAGCCACATGCGGTATTTCAACGCCTTGCGCTCGGCAGTCGACAGCCCGGCGCGGAATTTGAGCTGCGCCAGCAGGATCATCACCCAGGTCCAGATCGCGCCGAAGGTGGCGATCGAGGTCACCCAGACGAAGACTTTCTCCGGCACCAGGTAGTTGGCCAGCACGCCCAGCAGCAGTGCGCCAATCGACAGCAGCAACGCATTGCGCGGCACACCGTTTTTCGAGGTGCGGGCAAAGGTCGCCGGGGCCTGGCCATTTTGCGCCAGGCTGTAGAGCATGCGCCCAGTGCTGAAGATGCCGCCGTTGCACGACGACAGCGCCGCCGTGATGACCACGAAGTTGATGATGCCGGCCGCAGTCTTGATGCCGAGGCGCTCGAAGGTCATCACGAACGGGCTGCCCTGGCTGCCGATCTCGTTCCACGGGTAGATCGACAGGATCACGAACAGCGCCCCCACGTAGAACAGCAGGATGCGCCAGAACACCGAACCGATGGCCTGCGGGATGGTTTTTTGCGGGTTGCGCGCTTCGCCGGCGGTCAGGCCGATCATTTCCACGCCCAGGTAGGCAAACATCACCATCTGCAGCGACATCAGCACACCGGTCACGCCGTTGGGCATGAAGCCGCCATTGCTCCACAGGTTGGAAATACCCACTGCCACGCCGTCGTTGCCCAAGCCGAAGGCAATGATGCCGATGCCCCCCAGGACCATGGCGATGATGGTGACGATCTTGATCAGGGCGAACCAGAACTCGAACTCACCGAATGCCTTGACCGCAATCAGGTTGACCGCGCCCATGCTGCCCAGCGCCGCCAAGGCCCAGATCCAGCGGGGTACGTCGGGGAACCAGATGCCCATGTAGATGGCCACTGCGGTGATTTCCGCCACGCAGGTCACCAGCCACAGGAACCAGTAGTTCCAGCCGGTGAGGAAACCGGCCAATGGGCCAAGGTAGTCCTGGGCGTAGCGGCTGAACGAGCCGGCAACGGGGTTGTGCACGGCCATCTCACCGAGGGCGCGCATGATGACCAGGATGGCCAGGCCACCGATGATGTAGGAAAGCATGATGGCAGGGCCGGCCATTTCGATGGCTTTGGCCGAACCGAGGAAGAGACCGACACCGATACAGGCTCCCAGCGCCATAAGACGGATGTGCCGTTCGCCCAGTTCACGCTTGAGAGGGCCGCCTTGTGCGGTCTCGGCATGGGCAGGGTGGTTGCCGACTGGCATAGCAATACAACCTCATTTTGTTATTGGATTTGACCTTCGTGCCGCAACTGCCGCGCCGATAGGCGGGGCGTTGATTGGCCGGGCTGGCCTTGTGGGCCGGCCCGTGTGCCGGAGTAGAGCGTCCGGCAGGTCGAAGGGGCGAGCAGTATAGGAAGCTACCTGTAGGGATTTTCACTGTATAAACGGGGAAATTTGGCGAGAAATCTCGGGTCTATTCCACTGCTGATAGGGTTCTGAGGCTGTTACACGCCGCAGATTCAGGGCGACACCTTATCAACATCACCTGGCCCCGAAACCCACACCAAAGCCGCATATCCCTACGTCACTTTTCTCGCCTTCCTACAAATTTTTCACCCAACCCGGTCAACGTCTAAGCTTCAGACAAGCAAGACGAAAATACCTGGCCGGATTGAAGACTATGGGCGCACTGTGGCAATCGGAACCAACCAGAACGGAAGCACCCGCAACCCCTCCGGCCGAGACGCCACCTGCAAAGTCCCCACGTCAGCGTCGGCTCTGGTGGCGGCTGATCATTTTGATCCTGCTGGTGGCCCTCATCGCCCTGGGCTTTGCCGCCTATGACGAATTCCGCACCTCCAACCTGCAATCGCGGGAGTTCAGCAAGCTCGCCACCACCCTGACCTACTCGCTGCAGCCAGGCCCCAGCGATGCCATCGTCTACCCCGGTGAAGGCCCGTTCGACAAACGCCTGGGCTACAGCGCGCTGGGCGAATTCCTGCCGCGGCTGCTCAAACGCGACTACCTGATCAGTGAACAGGTGCAGTTCTCGCCCGCGTTGATGGACTACGTCGATCACGGCCTGTTCGCCCCCTATATCGAGAAAATTCAGGCTGGCCTGTCGATTACCGACTGCCGTGGCGACACGCTGTACCAGTACAACTACCCGCAACACCTGTACCCGGACTTTGCAGCGATCCCGCCGGTGATGGTCAACAGCCTGTTGTTCATCGAAAACCGCGACCTGCTCGACACCACCGACCCGCGCAACAACCCGGCCGTCGACTGGCCGCGCTTCGCCAAGGCCGCCTACAGCCAGGTGGCCAAGTACTTTGCCTTGCCCGGCCAGTCGGCCGGTGGCAGTACCCTGGCGACGCAGCTGGAGAAGTACCGCCACTCGCCGGATGGCCTGACCGTGTCCGGCGCTGAGAAGATCCGCCAGATGGTGTCCGCCAGCGTGCGTGCCTACCAGGGCGGCCCGGACACCACCGAGGCCCGGCAGCGCATCGTGCGCGACTACCTCAATAGCGTGCCGCTCTCGGCGGTGCCCGGCCACGGTGAAGTGCATGGCATGGCTGAAGGCTTGCGGGTGTGGTACGGCGCCGATTTCGACCAGGTCAACCAGGCCCTGCTGTCGACCGCCAGCGACCCCGAAAGCCTCGCGGCGCGTGGCCTTGCGCTGCGCCAGGTGCTGTCGCTGATGATCGCCCAGCGTCGCCCCTCGCATTACCTGTCCAAAGGCCGGGTCGAACTGGCCGAGCTCACCGATTCCCATGTCCGCGTGCTCGCCGCCAACAAGGTCATCGACCAGCCGCTGGCCGATGCGGCGCTGGCCAGCAAGGCGGTGTATCGCGACTGGGTGGCACAACCGACCATCGTGCCGATCATCACCAACAAGGGCATCAGCCTGGCCCGCAACCGCTTGGCGGCCATGCTCAACCGCCCGCTGTACGACCTCGACCGCCTCGACCTGTCGGCCACCAGCACCCTGCAGGCTGACCTGCAGATGCAGGTCAGCCAGTACCTGAAGAACCTCTCGGACCCTGAGTTCGCGGCGCAGATCGGGCTGATCGGCGAGCGCCTGCTGACCACCAAGACCACCGACCAGGTGCGCTACAGCTTCACGCTGTTCGAGCGCACCGCCGATGGATCCAGGGTGCGGGTGCAGACCGACAGCACCGACCAGCCGTTCGACATCAACGAAGGCAGCAAGCTGGAATTGGGCTCGACAGCCAAGCTGCGGGTGCTCACCACCTACCTGGAAATCATCGCCGAGCTGCACGACAAGTATGCCGGCAAGCCCGCTGCCGAACTGAAGAAGGTCGAGGTGGCCGAACTGGACCGCATCACCCAGTGGTCACTGGAATGGCTGATGCAGAACAGCAAGGACCAGAACCTCGATGCCATGCTCGACGCCGCCCTGGAACGCAAGTATTCGGCCAACACCGGTGAGGCCTTCTTCACCGGGGGTGGCATGCACGTGTTCAACAACTTCCGCAAGGAAGACAACAGCCGCAACCCAACGCTGAAGATCGCCCTGCGCGAATCGATCAACCTGCCGTTCATCCGCCTGATGCGCGACCTGGTGCGCTACGTCACCTATCAGCAGCCATTCAATCGGGTACCGCTGCTCAAGGATGACGCCGACCCCCGCCGCCAGGAATACCTGGCCCGTTTCGCCGACAAGGAGGGTACCAACTACCTGATGCGCTTCTGGAAGAAGTACCAGCGCAAAACCTCGCAACAACGCCTGGACACCTTCCTCGACAGCATGCGCGTGACCCCGCAGCGCCTGGCGGCGGTGCACCGCTACCTGTTCCCCGAAGCCGGCCAGGAAACCTTCAACGCCTTCGTACGCGCGCACAGCAAGGACGACAAGATTGCCCTGGGCAAACTCACCGACGGTCGCCTGTCGGAAATGTACGACGCCTACGGCCCGGGCAAGTACGACTTGCCCGACCAGGGCTACATCGCCAAGGTCCACCCGCTGGACCTGTGGCTGCTCGGTTACCTGCTCAAGCACCCAAGCTCGACGCTGACCGAAATGGTCAATGCCAGCCGCTTCGAACGCCAGGAGGTGTATGGCTGGCTGTTCAAGAGCCGCCATCAGGGTGCACGCGACAGCCGTATCCGCACCATGGTCGAGATCGAAGCGTTCCTCGACATCCACCAGCGCTGGAAGCGCGTGGGCTATCCGTTCGACCACCTGGTACCGTCGCTGGCCACCGCCATCGGCAGCTCGGGTGACCGCCCGGCCGCCCTTTCCGAACTGGTCGGCATCATTCAGAACGACGGCGTGCGCCTGCCGACCTTGCGCATCGACACCCTGCACTTCGCCGCCAACACCCCCTACGAGACCAAGTTGGTGAGTGACCCCGACCGCGGCCAGCGGATCCTCCCGGTGGAGGTTGCGCGGGCCCTCAAAGGCGCCATGTCGCAAGTGGTCGACGCGGGGACGGCACGGCGTATTTCCGGCAGCTTCAAGCTGCAGGACGGTACACCGCTGGTGATGGGCGGCAAGACCGGTACCGGCGACAACCGCATCGAAAGCTTCGGTGCCGGGGGCCGCTTGATCGGCTCGCGTTCGCTGAACCGCACCGCCACCTTCGTGTTCTTCCTGGGCGATAACCACTTCGGCACATTGACCGCATTCGTGCCGGGGCGCTCGGCCGAAGCGTTCAAATTCACCTCGGCATTGCCCGTGCAAGTGCTAAAGGGCATGGCGCCGATCCTCATGCCGTACCTGCAGCCGGGCAACCCGAATGAATGCAAAGCGCCGCAGGTTGCGATGCACGGGAGCGACTCATCTAACATTTAGATGATAATCATTGGCATTCAGGGCTTGTCTTTAGATATATCTTGAGTAATATCTTAAGATATATCGCACAAGACGGAGCCCATGTTGATGCGCGACCCTGCACCCCACGATCCTTTCGAGCGCCGCCCCGGCCGCGGCGAACGCGGCCCTCGCGTCTTCGCCCCCGGCGACCTCAAGCTGCTGATGCTGGCCCTGCTGGCTGAGCAACCTGGCCACGGTTATGACTTGATCCGCCAGATCGAGAACCTGTTCGACGGCAGCTACAGCCCAAGCCCCGGCGTCATCTACCCGACCCTCAACTTCCTTGAAGAGGCCGAGCTGATCAGCGGCCAGGTCCAGGGCAGCAAACGCCTGTACGCCATCACCGATGCCGGCCGCACCGCCCTGGCCGAGCAGGCGGTTGCCCTCGACGGCGTGCGCATGCGCATCGAAGTCAGCAAACGCGCCCTGCGCGGGCACGACCGCCCACCCGAGATCCACGAAGCGGTCGGCAACCTGCGCCATGCGCTGCACATGCACAGCGGGCGCTGGACACCGGAAGAAATCGAACGGGTCCGCGACCTGCTTAACAACACGGCCAAGGCCATTGCCTCCGGGCCGGACGATGCCGTTACGGAGAACACCCATGAGTGACACCATTCACCGCGTCAACCACGAAATCCGCCAGCGCCGCCTTGACGTGCTGCGCGTCACCGACCTGACCCCACGCATGCGCCGTATCACCCTGGGCGGCGCGGAACTGGCGGGCTTTACCAGCGTCGGTACCGACGATCATGTAAAGCTGCTGTTTGCCGAAACGCCGGCGCAACAGCAAGCCATCGACGCCCGTAACCTGGGCCGCGACGGCGGCGCACGGCCCACCATGCGCGAATACACGCCACGGCGCATCGACCTGGAGGCCAACGAACTGGACATCGACTTCGTCCTTCACGGTGATGGCCCTGCCTCCACCTGGGCCGCCCAGGCTGCGCCAGGCCAACACCTGAACATCGCCGGCCCACGGGCCTCGATGGTGGTACCGGATATCTTCGACAGCTACCTGCTGATCGGTGACGAGACGGCAATCCCCGCTATCGGCCGCCGCCTTGAAGAACTGCCCGCGGGCCGGCACGTGCTGGCGGTAATCCAGATCGAAGACGAACAGGAACGCCAGCCGCTGCCAAGCAAGGCACAGGTGGATGTGATCTGGGTCCGGCGCCAGGAAGAGGACCTGCTCGCCCTGCTGAAGAACCTGACCTTGCCACAAGGCAGGCTGTACGGTTGGGTGGCGCTGGAGAAAGCCCTGACCCGCCAGGCCAAGGCGTTGCTGCTGGAAAAAGGCGTGCCGGACGATGCCTTGAAGGCAGCGGCCTACTGGCGGGCGGACGGTACTGCGGACGACGAGTAAGCGCCGCTCTCGCGTAACGCAGGCGCTGGGCGCCGGCCTTCTGCATGAAGTTCTCGTCGGTGCAGGTCAGGCCGCTCAGCCAGTAAAGCACCGGCAGCTTGGCCCCCTGTTCGGCCTGAGGAGGCAGATACACCGCGAACACCATG
>NZ_JAPFCE010000196.1:0-405 GCF_026240895.1 Pseudomonas sp. DCB_AW | reverse complement strand
GGCCATGGCCCAGGTGCAGCTGCAGGAGTCTGGAGGAGGATTGGTGCAGGCTGGGGACTCTCTGAGACTCTCCTGCGCAGCCTCTGGACGCACTTTCAGTTCCTTGCCCATGGCCTGGTTCCGCCAGGCTCCAGGGAAGGGGCGTGAGTTCGTCGCCCGTATTAGTTTCAGTGGTGGTATAACGTACTATGCAGACTCCGTGAAGGGCCGATTCACCATCTCCAGAGACAACGTTAAGAACACGGTGTCTCTGCGCATGAACACGCTGAAAGCTGAGGACACGGCCATTTATTACTGCGCAGCACAAAGCCAATATTCGTCTGGTAGATATGACGCCGATCCTTCTCGTTATGACTACTGGGGCCAGGGGACCCAGGTCACCGTCTCCTCACACCACCATCACCA
>NZ_JAPFCE010000195.1:0-405 GCF_026240895.1 Pseudomonas sp. DCB_AW | reverse complement strand
GGCCATGGCCCAGGTGCAGCTGCAGGAGTCTGGGGGAGGATTGGTGCAGGCTGGGGGCTCTCTGAGACTCTCCTGTGCAGCCTCTGGAGGCGCCTTCAGTCCCTATGCCCAGAGCTGGTTCCGCCAGGCTCCAGGGAAGGAGCGTGAGTTTGTAGCTGGTATTAGATGGAGTGAACATACAACATACGCAGACTCCCTGAAGGGCCGATTCACCATCTCCAGAGACAAGGCCACGAAGACGGTATATCTCGACATGGACAGCCTGAAACCTGAGGACACGGACGTTTATTACTGCGCAGCGCAATCGAGAGGAGTACTTACGCCTTGGCGTCCAGAGAATTTCGAGGCCTATGACTATTGGGGCCTTGGGACCCAGGTCACCGTCTCCTCACACCACCATCACCA
>NZ_JAPFCE010000194.1:0-405 GCF_026240895.1 Pseudomonas sp. DCB_AW | reverse complement strand
GGCCATGGCCCAGGTGCAGCTGCAGGAGTCTGGGGGAGGATTGGTGCAGGCTGGGGACTCTCTGAGACTCTCCTGTGCAGCTTCTGGACGCACGTTCAGTACATATACCATGGGCTGGTTCCGCCAGACTCCAGGGAAAGAACGTGAGTTTGTAGCCGCTATTGGCGAGAGTGGTAGTTGGACAAAATATACAGAGTCCGTGAAGGGCCGATTCACCATCTCCAGAGACGACGCCCAGAACACGGTCTCTCTACAAATGAACAACCTGAACTCTGAGGACACGGCCGTTTATTATTGTGCACTGTCCCGACACAACTTTGATGGTACTTACTCCGACAGGCCCTTCGCGTATCACGACTGGGGCCAGGGGACCCAGGTCACCGTCTCCTCACACCACCATCACCA
>NZ_JAPFCE010000193.1:0-406 GCF_026240895.1 Pseudomonas sp. DCB_AW | reverse complement strand
TGGTGATGGGTGGTGTGAGGAGACGGTGACCTGGGTCCCTTTTCCCAGCCACGGGGGGCTAGAACTTATATAAGTCAAGCCCTGACGAAAATCTGCTGCACAGAAATAGACGGCCGTGTCCTCAACTTTCAGACTGTTCATTTGCAGAAACGCCGTGTTGTTGCTGTTGTCTCCGATGTCTCCGGAGATGGTGAATCGGCCCTTCACGGAGTCTGCATAGTGTGTACTACCACCCTTCCAGCTAATAGCTGCTACAAACTCACGATCCTTTCCTGGAGGTTGGCGGAACCAGCCCATGGAATACCTGCTGAAGCGGCCTCCAGAGACTATACAGGAGAGTCTCAGAGAATCCCCCGCCTGCGCCAATCCTCCCCCAGACTCCTGCAGCTGCACCTGGGCCATGGCC
>NZ_JAPFCE010000146.1:0-1969 GCF_026240895.1 Pseudomonas sp. DCB_AW | reverse complement strand
TCCCACAATGTTCGCGCATGCCCTGTAAATAGGGCATAACGCGGTCGGTGTGGGAGCGGCCTTGTGCCGCGATGGGCCGCAGAGCGGCCCCGGCATTCTTAAGTGAACAGGGGTGAGACTTTTGGCGTGGACGATTAAGCCGATCCCCTCACCGACCGCGCCGCCACTGCCTGCGTATGCCCGCGCGATGTGACTATCCCCAGGAAGGAAATCACGATCGCCAGGCCCAGTGTCGAGCTCACTTCCACCCGGTGCTCAGGCGTATACATCATCACCGCCAGCGCCGCGGCGATGAAGATGATCACCGCCCAGGTCAGCCATGGGAACAGCCACATGCGGAACTTCAGTTCGGCGTTCTCGCGCTCCAGGCGGCGGCGCATGCGCAGCTGGGAGATGGCGATGACCATGTACACCAGCAGGGCGATGGCGCCCGAGCTGGCCAACAGGAACTCGAACACGCCTTTGGGTGCGAAGTAGTTGAGGATGGCGATCGCCGCGCCAATCAGGGTGCTGCCAAATACCGCCGAGCGCGGCACGCCGACCTTGGAGGTCTTGTTGAGGAAGGCCGGCGCGTCACCGCGCTTGGCCAGCGAATACATCATCCGCGAGGCAATGTAGATCGACGAGTTCATGCAGCTGGTCACGGCCACCAGCACCACCAGGTCGACCATGAAGGCTGCGTTGGGGATGTTCATGATCTCCAGCGCGCGCTGGTAAGAGCCTACCACCGCCAATTGCGGATCGTTCCACGGCACCACCGAGATGATCACGAAGATCGACAGGATGTAGAAGGTGCTGATCCGCCAGATCACCGAGCGGGTGGCCTTGGCGATGTTGCGGGACGGGTCGCTGGACTCGGAGGCGGCGATGGTCACGGCCTCGGTACCGATGAAGCTGAACATCACGGTGATGAAGGCACCGATGACGGCAGACCAGCCCTTGGGCGCGAAACCGCCGTGCTCGGCGACCAACGTGCTCAAACCGCTGACTTCACGGTTTGGCAGCCAACCCATCAAGGCCGCGAAGCCCAGGCCGATGAAGCCGAGGATGGCGGTGACCTTGAGAATCGCGAACCAGAACTCGAACTCACCGTACTTGGCCACGCTGAACAGGTTGGTACCCGCCAACAGCAGCACCGAGGCCAGTGCGAAGATCCAGCTGTCCACCTGCGGGAACCAGGCGTTCAGTACATGCCCCGCCGCCAGTGCCTCGATGGGGATGACCAACACCCAGAACCACCAGTACAACCAGCCAATGGTGTAGCCAGCCCAGCGGCCAATGGCCTGGTCGGCGTAGGTGGAGAAGGACCCGGTATCAGGGTGCGCGACGGCCATTTCGCCGAGCATGCGCATGACCAGCACCACCAGGGTGCCGGCCACGAAGTAAGAAATTAGGGTGGCTGGCCCGGCCGCGGCAATCGCGTGCCCGGAGCCTACGAATAGTCCTGCACCGATAATGCCCGCGATGGACAGCATCGTTACATGACGCGGCTTGAAACCTTGTGCAAGGTTGCCATCAGATCCCACGGTGTTCATTGATCTTGTTCTCTTTTTGCTGACACAAGGAAGGACGGGGGCAGGCGTAGGCGAACATTATCTCCTAGAGAGTCCATCGGAATGACACATCACTCACGCGCTGTTGTTGGCCTTTTGCACGCATTCAGAGCAACGCACCAGCAGAATTCGAGGTCCATTTAAGCCCCGTAAGGCGTAGGAAAATTACACGAGAACGTCCCGCAGGTGTGCGATCACGACAACGCTTTTCCATTCCCGCCAGATGTCGCGATTGGCATGTCCAAACGCGCCATCGGGCCGTCTGAAGCTATCGTTTTTCATTTGGGTGTGCATCGCCCTGCAACGCTTGCTGCATGGTCAGGGCTTGGCTTCATGCACTGTAGGAGCAGCCTTGTGCTGCGAAGAGGCCGGTGAACACAGCAAAGATTTACTGTGTTTTCACCGGCCTCTTCGCA
>NZ_JAPFCE010000145.1:0-1991 GCF_026240895.1 Pseudomonas sp. DCB_AW | reverse complement strand
AAGCCCGCTCCCACAGATTTGCTCCAACTTCAGGCAAGCTGCAATCTCTGTGGGAGCGGGCTTGCCCCGCGAAGAGGCCGGCACAGGCCATGAAAAAGGCGGCATCTTAACAGCCGCCTTCAACATTGGACGATCACGCCCGCGCGATATTCAGTCGTTGCTGGCCGGGCGCTTGTGCTGGCGCCAGCTGTCGTCGATCTTCGACCAAGTCTTGCCATCGGTGACGGCCAGCAGTTTGCGCCCGTCCTTGAAGGTGGCGAGGAAGGTGGCTTCTTCTTCCTTGCCACCGAGCCAGAGCCCGGCCAGCAGCCCCACCGGCCCGGCCACCAAGGCCCCAGCTACACCCCAGCCAAGGGCGGTACCCAGGCTGCGGCTGGACTCCAAACTGGACAGCTTGAGGTCACTGATGCGTGCAAGTGAGATCCGCTCGCCAGGCGAGGGGCTGCGCGGGGTCTTGAGTGTGAGCGATCCATTGCGATACTCGCCTTCACCTTGCAAGAAATCGCCGGATCGAACCGTGAGTCTTGTCATAAAGTCGTCCTTCAGGGAGGGGGCATTGTCCAGCGCCTACTTGAGCCCTCCCGAGCCAGGCAGTCAACGCTCAGGCGACGGAGGGTAGTGCGTTGCAATGTCGCGGCTGATGCGCTTGCGCTCGGCCAGCGCCCAGGCCAGCAGCGCCAGTGTACCGATCACCAAGCCGGCCACGACAATGCCCATCCAGCCCTGACGCTGGAACAACTGCGTCCCCAGCAACGACCCCAGCGCACCGCCGATGAAGTAGCAGGTGATATAGCCTGCATTCAGCCGTGTGCGCGCCTCTGGCCGAAGCGCGATCACCGCGTTCTGGTTGCTCACGTGTACCAGCTGCACGGCCAGGTCGAGCATCAATACCCCCAGCAGCAACGCCAGCAGCGAGTACTCGGCAAAGCCCAGCGGCACCCACGACAGCAGCAGTACGATCAGCCCCACTGTGGTGCCCAACGCCCCCTTGCCTCGGTCGGCCAGGCGCCCGGCCCAGTTGGCCGACAGCGCCCCCGCCGCGCCTGCCAGGCCGAACAGGCCGATCACGGCGTCCGAGTAGTGGTAGGGCTCTTGCGCCAGCAGGAAGGCCAGCGGTGTCCAGAACAGCGCGAACAGGCTGAACGCCAGCAAGCCCAGCAGCGAGCGCAAGCGCAGCACGGGCTCTTCGATAAACAGGCGGAACACCGAGCCGATCAAGGCTGGGTACTTCAAGCCGGCATGGCTGTGGTGCTGCGGCAAGCTGCGGTACAGGGCCAGGGCGGTGATGGCCATCAGTACCGCGGCCAGCACATAGATGCTGCGCCAGCCACCCAGCTCCGCCATGAAACCGGCCGCCGTACGCGCCAGCAGAATGCCCAGCAACAGGCCGCTCATCAGTGTGCCCACTGCACGCCCGCGCTGATGCGGCTCACTCAGGCTCGCCGCCATCGGCACCAGGATTTGCGCCACCACCGAGAACAGGCCGGTCAGCGCGGTACCGAGCAGCAACCACGGCAGGCTCGGTGCGCAGGCGCTGATGACCAGGCCGAGGGTCGAAATGGCGGTCATCACCGTGATCAGGCGGCGTTGCTCGAACAGGTCGCCCAGGGGCGCCAGCAGCAACAGGCCGGCGCCATAGCTGAGCTGGGCGGCGATGACGATGCTGCCGGCGCCGGCGGTGCTCAGGCCGAACTGCTGGGCGATGCTGTGCAGCAACGGTTGCGCGTAGTAGTTGCTGGCCACGGCCAGGCCGGTGGCGGTGGCCATCAGCAGGATCAGGGCGCGACTGAGGGTGGGGGCGTTCATGGGGATCTCGGGGGGCATTGGCAGGGGGCTGTATTCTAGGGCGTTGAGGGTATGGCGGGGGATGTTTAGCGCCTGGGAGATCGAGCGCCGCCCGCGCGGCGCATCGCGAGCAACGCTCGCTCCTACGTTTGTTTCGGGCCAATATTCCTGGGGCATTCGCGCGCGACCGCCCTGGCGCATGACGG
>NZ_JAPFCE010000144.1:0-2266 GCF_026240895.1 Pseudomonas sp. DCB_AW | reverse complement strand
GGCGTTCCTTGCGCAGCTGTGCTCGACGTTGTCACTGAAGCGGGAAGGGACTGGCTGCTATTGGGCGAAGTGCCGGGGCAGGATCTCCTGTCATCTCACCTTGCTCCTGCCGAGAAAGTATCCATCATGGCTGATGCAATGCGGCGGCTGCATACGCTTGATCCGGCTACCTGCCCATTCGACCACCAAGCGAAACATCGCATCGAGCGAGCACGTACTCGGATGGAAGCCGGTCTTGTCGATCAGGATGATCTGGACGAAGAGCATCAGGGGCTCGCGCCAGCCGAACTGTTCGCCAGGCTCAAGGCGAGCATGCCCGACGGCGAGGATCTCGTCGTGACCCATGGCGATGCCTGCTTGCCGAATATCATGGTGGAAAATGGCCGCTTTTCTGGATTCATCGACTGTGGCCGGCTGGGTGTGGCGGACCGCTATCAGGACATAGCGTTGGCTACCCGTGATATTGCTGAAGAGCTTGGCGGCGAATGGGCTGACCGCTTCCTCGTGCTTTACGGTATCGCCGCTCCCGATTCGCAGCGCATCGCCTTCTATCGCCTTCTTGACGAGTTCTTCTGAATTATTAACGCTTACAATTTCCTGATGCGGTATTTTCTCCTTACGCATCTGTGCGGTATTTCACACCGCATCAGGTGGCACTTTTCGGGGAAATGTGCGCGGAACCCCTATTTGTTTATTTTTCTAAATACATTCAAATATGTATCCGCTCATGAGACAATAACCCTGATAAATGCTTCAATAATAGCACGTGAGGAGGGCCACCATGGCCAAGTTGACCAGTGCCGTTCCGGTGCTCACCGCGCGCGACGTCGCCGGAGCGGTCGAGTTCTGGACCGACCGGCTCGGGTTCTCCCGGGACTTCGTGGAGGACGACTTCGCCGGTGTGGTCCGGGACGACGTGACCCTGTTCATCAGCGCGGTCCAGGACCAGGTGGTGCCGGACAACACCCTGGCCTGGGTGTGGGTGCGCGGCCTGGACGAGCTGTACGCCGAGTGGTCGGAGGTCGTGTCCACGAACTTCCGGGACGCCTCCGGGCCGGCCATGACCGAGATCGGCGAGCAGCCGTGGGGGCGGGAGTTCGCCCTGCGCGACCCGGCCGGCAACTGCGTGCACTTCGTGGCCGAGGAGCAGGACTGACACGTGCTAAAACTTCATTTTTAATTTAAAAGGATCTAGGTGAAGATCCTTTTTGATAATCTCATGACCAAAATCCCTTAACGTGAGTTTTCGTTCCACTGAGCGTCAGACCCCGTAGAAAAGATCAAAGGATCTTCTTGAGATCCTTTTTTTCTGCGCGTAATCTGCTGCTTGCAAACAAAAAAACCACCGCTACCAGCGGTGGTTTGTTTGCCGGATCAAGAGCTACCAACTCTTTTTCCGAAGGTAACTGGCTTCAGCAGAGCGCAGATACCAAATACTGTTCTTCTAGTGTAGCCGTAGTTAGGCCACCACTTCAAGAACTCTGTAGCACCGCCTACATACCTCGCTCTGCTAATCCTGTTACCAGTGGCTGCTGCCAGTGGCGATAAGTCGTGTCTTACCGGGTTGGACTCAAGACGATAGTTACCGGATAAGGCGCAGCGGTCGGGCTGAACGGGGGGTTCGTGCACACAGCCCAGCTTGGAGCGAACGACCTACACCGAACTGAGATACCTACAGCGTGAGCTATGAGAAAGCGCCACGCTTCCCGAAGGGAGAAAGGCGGACAGGTATCCGGTAAGCGGCAGGGTCGGAACAGGAGAGCGCACGAGGGAGCTTCCAGGGGGAAACGCCTGGTATCTTTATAGTCCTGTCGGGTTTCGCCACCTCTGACTTGAGCGTCGATTTTTGTGATGCTCGTCAGGGGGGCGGAGCCTATGGAAAAACGCCAGCAACGCGGCCTTTTTACGGTTCCTGGCCTTTTGCTGGCCTTTTGCTCACATGTTCTTTCCTGCGTTATCCCCTGATTCTGTGGATAACCGTATTACCGCCTTTGAGTGAGCAGATACCGCTCGCCGCAGCCGAACGACCGAGCGCAGCGAGTCAGTGAGCGAGGAAGCGGAAGAGCGCCCAATACGCAAACCGCCTCTCCCCGCGCGTTGGCCGATTCATTAATGCAGCTGGCACGACAGGTTTCCCGACTGGAAAGCGGGCAGTGAGCGCAACGCAATTAATGTGAGTTAGCTCACTCATTAGGCACCCCAGGCTTTACACTTTATGCTTCCGGCTCGTATGTTGTGTGGAATTGTGAGCGGATAACAATTTCAC
>NZ_JAPFCE010000143.1:0-2314 GCF_026240895.1 Pseudomonas sp. DCB_AW | reverse complement strand
CGCTCCCACAGGTGTGGTGCATTGCAGGCTGCCTGTGGGAGCGGGCTTGCCCCGCGAAGAGGCCACAACAGGCAACATCAATACTGATACCGTTCCAAAGCCTGCGGCAGCGCGTGCATGGCAAAGAACGCCAGCAGCGCGATACACGCCGGCAGCACCAACCACCACACCCGCAGCGGCAGTGCTGGAAGCGGCTGGCGATGCTGCACCAAGGTCAGGCTAACCGCGCAGACGCAGCACGCCAGCAAGGCCCCGGCCAGAATATCGGTCGGCCAGTGCGCCCCCAGGTAAACCCGCGACAACGCAATCGCCAAGGCAGGAATGCACCCCAGCAACACCCAGGTCAGGCGCATCCGCGGCGGCTGACCACGCCCTGCCAACACCGCCATTACCAAGAAGAACGCAAACGACGCCGAGCTGTGGCCGCTGGGCATGCTGTAGCTGGTCAGTGGGTCGGTCAGCACCTCGGGCCGCGCGCGGGCGAATAGCCACTTGAGCGTGCCATTGGCAATCGCCGTACCCATCAATGCCCCGCCCGCAAACAGTGCATGGCGCCATTGTTGGGCGAGCAGCAGCAGGCCGGTCAGCAGCCCACCGAGGAAAAACTGCGTGCGAAAATCACCCAGCCGTGTCACGAGTACCACGGTACCGTCGATGACTTGGCTGCGGTGTTCCTGCACCAGTGTCATCACGCCCTGATCGAATTCGTGCAGGTACGGCCAGCCCAGGAATACCCCGGCCAGGGCCGCGAAGCTCAACGCGGCGATCAGCCGAGTGCCGTGGCGTTGATCGCGGATGCTGCTGTTCAGGCTCAGGCCGATGAGCACCGCCAACGCACCGGCAAGGATGCCCGCATCCAGCCAGAAGCCTTCCGGTAAAGGCAGGCGCATGGCGGCGCCCGTGGCCCAGCCAGGCAGCAGGTAGGCAACTGACCAGCCGGCGCCTGCCACCAGGCTGACGGCAATGAAGCGTGGCAGTGGCATGTCGAACATGCCGGCGACCATCGGCAGCATGGGCCGCAGCGGCCCGATGAAGCGCCCGACCAGCAGGCTGGCGATGCCATAGCGCTGGAAGTAGGTTTCGGCGCTGCCGATCCATTCCGGGTGATTGCGCAACAGCGGCAGGCGGCGGATGTTCTGGTGGAAATACTTGCCGACCGTGTACGACAGTGCATCACCCAGCAAGCCGCCGAGAAAGCCCAGCAACAGCGTTTCGCCCAGGCTGAAGGTGCCGCTGCCGGCCAGCACGGCGACCGCGAACAGCAGCACGGTGCCAGGCACGATGATGCCGGCAATGGCCAGGCATTCGATGCAGGCCACCAGGAAAATCGCCAGGCCAAGCCACTGGGGGTTGGCGCTAAGCCAGCCGGTCAGGCTGTCGAGCCATTGGCCCATGTGTCAGTTTCCTTGTTGATGAATGAAGAAGTCTTGGCCTTCGACTTGGCCGCGTCGCAGCGGGTTCCGTGTACAGAAGCGGGCGTATTCGGCGTCGACGAAGCGGTACGGCAGGTGCTCGTCGCGGCCCTGCGGGATGCCCAGGCGCGCAGCCTGGATCACCCGCGGCACGGCGATGCCACAGTCGTCGACGTACAAGTGCTCAGGGTCGAACCGCTGCGCGTCCCAGCGCGGCACTTTCAGGCCCAGTGCACGGCATAGCAGGGTCTGGCCTGCGCACAGGCGCTCGGCCGGGCGCAGGTTGCCGCTGGCGTCGGGGTTGTTCAGTTGCATCTGCGCCAGGCTGTTGGCGTTCGAGAGGTCATCCTGCCAAGGGTAGGCGGACTTGATCAGCACCGCATTGCCCGGGCCATGGGCGCTGAAGTTCAACGAGTCGCCACCGCGGGCGTAATACATGTAGATGTGCCCGCCATCGAGGAACAGGGCCTTGCGCTTTTCCGTATACCCGAGCGAGGCATGGCTGCCTTTGTCGGTCAGGTAGTAGGCCTCGGTCTCGATGATGCGCGCGGCCAGCCACAGGTCGCCCTGGCGATGGCGGATGACCTTGCCCAGCAACTCCTTGGCCAGGGTCTGGGCGTCACGGTCGAAAAAGCGGTCGGGCAGGGCTGGCATGCTGGCAGTTCGTGGCTTCAAAGGCCTGGATGATAGCAATGAATGGCTTAATCGAGGCTGAACCGGGTGGGTGGTTGAATGGTATCTGCATGTTTCTTTGGAGGCCTGAGAGGTGTTCGTCTTGGGGGATTTGGTGCCTGGGAGATCGAGCGCCGCCCGCGCGGCGCTTCGCAGCACAAGGCTGCTCCTACATCTGTTTCGGGCCAATTATTCCTGGGGTTTGGGCGCCGCCCATCTCCTGTAGGAGC
>NZ_JAPFCE010000142.1:0-2324 GCF_026240895.1 Pseudomonas sp. DCB_AW | reverse complement strand
AAGCAGCCCCAGGTTTCAGCGTCGCCGCACTTATGCTGGGGCTGCTTTGCAGCCCTTTCGCGACGCAAGGCCGCTCCTACACAAAGGCAGTGCACTGGGTTTCAGAAACTCACAGACGCCGACAACCGTGCCGTACGCGGCGCACCCTGGAACAGGTAGTTGTCCCCCAGGTAATCCCCCACATCGCGCCAGTAGCGCTTGTCGAACACGTTATCCACGGTCAACCGCAGCACCGTGTCATACCCCCCAATGCGGGTGCGGTAGCGGCTGCCGACGTCGAACACGGTATAACCGCCCACCTCGACATTACCCGCCTGGCTGGCATATTTGCTGGCGCTGTAGCGCGCACCGCCCAGCAGCGCCAGGCCTGGTACCGGCAGGCTGTATTCGGCCTGCAGCGCCGCACGCAGTTTGGGCACATTGATTGCCTGATGCCCTTCGTAGTCCTCGGTCCCGCTGTTTTTTACCCGTGCGCGAATGGCTGCGGCACTCGCCTGCACTTGCAGGTTCGAGGTCACCCAGCCACTGGCGCCCAGCTCCAGGCCGGTGTTTTTCTGTTGGCCTTGCTGGACATAGGTGAAGGTGCCTTGGCCATCGGGCCGTGCGTATTGATACGCCTGGCGGATCTGAAACAGTGCGGCACTGAAGCTGATGCCTTGCCAGTCGCGCTTGATGCCCAACTCCAGCTGGCGTGACAGGGTGGGGGCGAGGATTTCAGCCGCGTTGCTGGCAAACCACGGTGCCGTACCGCCAGCCGACAGGCCTTTGGCATAGCTGGCGTACAGCGTGGTGTCTGGGCGTGGCTTGTAGATGAGCGCAGCATTGGGCAGCAACTGGTACTGGCGAGTGTGGCGCCCGGCAACACCGGTCTCGTCCCAGGTCTGCTCGTCCAGGCGCACTTCGCGAGCGCCGATCACGGTTTGCCACTGCTCGTTGAAGCTGATGCGATCACTCACGAACAGGCCGTACTGGCGGCTGTCGAGGCGACGCTCGCTGGCGCCGATCGGCTTGTCAGACGGGTCGAGTGCTGGCGCACCGGTGTAGATATTGCCGGTACCCAGCCACTCGTTGTAATAGGGGCGTTGGTCCACCGTGCGGCGTTGCGCGCTGCTGCCGATTGTCAGGTCGTGCCCTACGCCCAAGGCATCGAAGCGGCCGTTGAGCGTGGCCTGTGCTTCATCGGTGCGGCGGGTGTCATCCGGGCTGCGGTAGTCATAAATGTCGTAGTCGCCATTGCTGCCGAAAAACGCCCCCTCGCTCGAGCCCCAGGCAAACGCACTGTAATCGTCGATCACCACCTTGCTGCGCGACGCACTCAACGTGCCGGTCCAAGCCTCGTTGAAGCGATACTCGAAACGCCCACCCAGGTTCAGCGAATCGTTCTGCACCGGCTTGGCCCACTGCTGGTAGGCCAGGCGATCATGCGGGTCGATACCGTGTGGCACCTCGGTGCCGCCGAGCAACTGGTAACCGGGCACCGAGCGTTGTTCGCGGTGCTGGTACTCGGCGTCCAGCTGCAGCGTGGCATCCGGGTTGATCTGCCAGTCGAAGGCCAGCGAGGCGAAGTCGCGCTTGCCATCGGCATGGTCGACATAGCTGCGGATGTCTTCATGGGCCAGGTTGGCGCGCAGGCCGAACTGCCGCTCGCTGCCGAACCAGCCGCCCAGGTCGGTGGCCAGGTAACGTTCGCCTTGTTCGTTGGTCGATACCGTCACGCTGCGCACGTCTTCGGCGCGCTTGGTCACGTAATTGATTAGGCCGCCCGGTTCCGAAACGCCGCTTTGCAGCCCGGACAAGCCCTTGAGCAACTCCACTTGCTGTTTGTTTTCCAGGGCAACGTTCTGTTCGCCGGCGAGGGGCTGGCCATTGATCCGGTAGCTGCTGGCGGCATTCAGCTCGAAGCCGCGCACGTTGAAGTTTTCGTAATAGCCGATGGGTGCATAGCTTTCCCCCACCGAGGCGTCGCTTTGCAGCACTTCGCTGAGCTTGCGCACCTGGCGGTCCTCCAGCAATTGTTGGCTGAACACGCTGACCGAGGCTGGGGTGTCGAGCAGCGGCGCGGGCTGGAAACCACCCACCGAGGCTTCGCGCACCTGGTAGCCGTCGTTGCCATAGCTGTCGGAGACCCGCAGCGGGTCCAGCACGATGCTGTCTTCGGCAAGCAAATGAGGGCAATGCAGGGCCAGGCCCAGGCTGAGCAAGCTCAGGGGCAGGCGGGGGCGAAGCGGGGGCATGCGGAGGCTCCTGGATACGCGACACCAGTGCCGGCCTCTTCGCGGGGCAAGCCCGCTCCCACAGATTTGCTCCAACTTCAGGCAAGCTGC